>CAZPEW010000077.1:0-10094 GCA_964585695.1 uncultured Lachnospiraceae bacterium | reverse complement strand
CTACCAGACTATTGCATAGCGGAGGGTGTCCAACTTGTTATTGCAATTTACGTATTGTTTTTATTTATGTAGATGTTGAACAAGAAGCAGATGTGGAAACTTAAATGACATAAGGAGATTCTGTTATGAAAAAACCTTTGATTCTTCAGACAGATTTCGGTCTGGATGACGGTGCGGTAAGTGCTATGTATGGTGTTGCATATTCTGTAGATGAAAACCTTGTGGTTTCAAATCTGACCCATGGTATTCCGCAGTTCAATATCTGGGAGGCGTCCTACCGCCTGATCCAGACAGTGCAGTACTGGCCGCAGGGAAGCGTGTTTGTCTCTGTGGTTGATCCGGGAGTAGGATCCACGAGGAGAAGTATTGTTGTAAAGACCGTGACAGGCCAGTATATCGTAACACCGGATAACGGAACACTGACGCATGTAAAGAGAATGGTAGGACTTGCGGCGGCGCGGGAGATCGATGAGAGCGTAAACCGTCTGCCGGGCTCGGCGGAGAGCTATACCTTCCATGGCCGCGATATCTATGCGTACACAGGTGCCAGACTTGCTGCCGGAGTGATTGATTTCTCCGGTGTGGGGCCTGAAGTACCGGTAGACAGCATCGTAGAGCTCCCTGTTGTGGATTCCGTATTTGACGGTGTGTATGTCAGCGGAACGATTGATGCACTGGATGTGCGGTATGGAAGTCTCTGGACAAATATCAGCCGGACCCTGTTTAAGAAACTGGATGTCCAGTTCGGTGAAAGACTTGAAGTGACAATCACCAATGAATCCCGGACGCTGTATCAGAACAATCTTACCTACGGAAAGAGCTTCGCGGATGTACGTGTCGGTGAGCCTCTTGTATATGTAAACAGCCTTGACAATATGGCGGTTGCCATCAATCAGGGAAGCTTTGCGAGAGCTTATAATATCGGAACCGGCACCAACTGGAAGATTTCCATGAAAAAGGCTGCGAGGGACTTCTGATGGCAGAAGGGAAAGCAGGAATGAAAAATATAAGCGGCGGATCTCCTGAGAAGAAAGGCCGGCGTCCTGTTGTTGTCTTCCGGGACTTCAGCTTCCAGTATTTTTCACAGGCAGCGCCGACGCTTCATAATCTGAATCTTACCATTTATGAGGGAGAAAAGATCCTGATGGTAGGGCCGAGCGGCAGTGGTAAAAGTACGATCGGCCACTGTCTTAACGGACTGATTCCCAACTCCTACAATGGCACCATTACCGGCAGTCTGACGATCAGCGGTCAGGAAACCCGGGAAATGAGTATATTTGAGCTGTCCAAAAAGGTCGGCACAGTACTGCAGGACTCAGATGGTCAGTTCATCGGGCTTACTGTCGGAGAGGATATTGCATTTGCACTGGAGAATGACTGCCGTTCCAAACCGGAGATGGTCAGCACAGTGCAGCAGGTTGCGGACATGGTGGATATGGGAGAACTCCTGAATTCATCTCCATATGAATTGTCCGGAGGACAGAAGCAGCGGGTGGCTTTTGCCGGTGTCATGGTGGATGATGTGGATCTGCTTCTCTTTGATGAACCGCTGGCAAATCTGGATCCGGCGACGGGCAAAACAGCAATTGATCTGATTGACAGAATCCATCAGAAAACCAATAAGACGGTTGTAATCATTGAGCATCGTCTGGAGGATGTGCTGTATCGCAGCGTGGACCGGATTATCGTAGTGGCCGAGGGGCGGATCCTTGCGGACATGACGCCGGACGAGCTGATGTGGACCGATCTCCTTCCGGAAATCGGCATTCGGGAGCCGCTGTATGTGACAGCGCTGAAATATGCAGGTGTGCGCCTGACGCCGGAGATGCATCCGGGACGTCTTGAGACGCTGCAGACGGATATGGTAAAGGATGCTGTCCGCAGCTGGTTTTTAAATCAGCCAAAAACCGTACAGGCCGAGGAAACACCGGTGATTCTGTCTCTGGAGAATCTGTGGTTCCAGTATACTTCCAAACGGCAGATTCTGAGAGATATAAGCTTCCGGATCCATGAAAGGGAGATGGTCAGCATTGTCGGTACCAACGGCGCCGGTAAGAGCACGCTTGCAAAGGTGATCTGCGGTTTTGTCAGGGAAGACCAGGGAACAATCTTTTTTGAGGGGAAGGATTTAAAAAACCAGACCATCAAGGAAAGGGCACAGTATATCGGCTATGTCATGCAGAATCCGAACCAGATGATCTGCAAGGCCATGGTATACGATGAGGTGGCGCTGGGACTCCATATCCGCGGACTTGCCGAGGAGGAAATCAACAGGAAAGTGGACAAGGCATTAAAGATCTGCGGACTCAGCGAATATAAAAGCTGGCCGGTTTCCGCCTTGAGCTTCGGACAGAAAAAAAGAGTGACCATTGCATCCATGCTGGTGCTGGATCCCAGAATTCTGATTCTGGATGAACCGACAGCGGGGCAGGATTACCGCCATTACACAGACATCATGCGTTTCCTGCAGACACTGAATGAAAACGGTGTGACGATTCTTCTGATTACGCATGACATGCATCTGATGCTGGAATATACACCGCATGCTATTGTCATTTCCGACGGTCAGAAGATTGCAGATGAGAGTGCAGTGGATGTTCTGACAGATGAAAAGATCACGGAAGCGGCCAGTCTTAAGGTGACATCGCTCTA
Source organism: uncultured Lachnospiraceae bacterium (assembly GCA_964585695.1). Taxonomy (GTDB): domain Bacteria; phylum Bacillota; class Clostridia; order Lachnospirales; family Lachnospiraceae; genus Oribacterium. The sequence continues at coordinate 7,442 of CAZPEW010000077.1, read as the reverse complement.
TGAGCTCGCAATGAAAGCGGGAATTTCCGATCCGAATGCTTTTGTCCGGAAGTTTATAGACTACGAGAGGGGGAGACGGGGTGAAAAGCAAACTGTTTGACTATGTGGACCGGGACAATGTAATCTACAGGCTCTCGGGACTGACCAAGCTGATCGGGTTTATCTGTCTGACTTTCTCGGTTATGTTTTCCTATGATATCCGTTTTGTACTGGCGGTGATGATCGCATCTGTCATTATTCTCAAAATGTCGGAAATTACTTTCCGGCAGGTAAAACTGATGGTTATCTATGTGATCATTTTCCTGGGCATTAATTTTGTCCTGACGTATCTTTTCAGTCCGGCCTACGGGACGGAAATTTACGGAACAAAGCATGTACTTCTTACTTTTAACAGCAGATATGTGATTACGGAAGAACAGCTTCTGTACCAGGTGACCAAGACACTGAAATATGCATCGGTTGTCCCGCTGGGCATGATTTTCCTGCTTACGACAAATCCGAGTGAATTTGCATCCTCTCTGAACCGTGTGGGCATCAGCTATAAGGGAACCTATGCATTGTCTCTTACGCTCCGGTATTTCCCGGATATGATGCGGGATTATCATGATATTGCACTGGCGCAGCAGAGCAGAGGACTGGATCTTTCCAGGAAGGAAAAGCTCGGTGTACGGGTTAAAAATTCGATGGATATTTTTATTCCGCTTCTGTTTTCCACGCTGAACCGGATCGAGGTCATCAGCAATGCGATGGATCTCCGGGGATTCGGAAAGAAAAAGAAGCGCACATGGTATTCCGCAGATACACTTAAAAAACCGGATTATATCGCAATTGCATTTTCCGTACTCGTGTTCTGCGCATCTGTTTATATCAGCATGGCTTTGAATCATTCGCGGTTCTGGAATCCGTTCAGCAGCGTATGATCGGCACCGGCGGGCAGCCGGTTATAAAGTTCAGACTATTTTACAGCATCCGTATGATGCAGACAAAGGGGGATTTATCATGAACCAGAAAAAGATGTTTGAGTTCAACACCAAAACGATTGTTGCTACCGGACTGGGAACAGCACTTTTTACCTTGCTCTTTCTGTATGTAAAGATTCCTACCGGAATTCCTGAAACAGAGATTCAGACAGCATATGGTCTGGGTGCCTTTTTTGCGGTTCTTTACGGACCGATTGCCGGTGCGCTGATCGCATTCATCGGCCATGCGCTTTCTGATTCCATCCAGTACGGCTCGGCATGGTGGAGCTGGGTTATCGCAAGCGGGCTGACCAATTTTATTATCGGTCTTTCCTTCCGCAGGATGCGTGTGGATGAGGGGATTTTTGGTACCAGGGATATTATCCGTTTCAATATCTATCAGGTGGTTGCGAATGCTGTTGCCTGGATTGTTGTGGCTCCGGTGCTGGATATCGTTATTTACGCAGAGCCTAAGAATCTGGTGTTTACACAGGGCGCGGTTGCAGCGGTTGTCAATATCATTTCAGCCGGTGTCATCGGAACGCTTCTCCTCAAAATCTACAGCAGGACCAGATTCCAGAAGGGCAGTCTCAAGAAGGATGCACAGTAATCCGTAATAAACAGAAAAGTTACAGCCGTTCGGGCCTGGCACAGTGTGCCGGGCCTTTTTTGCGGGATGCGCTGCCCGGAAAGACATTCCGGAGATGTACGGTTCTCGTGGAAACGGCAAAGACGTGGTTATGATTACTATATAGCGAAATAATAATGTTACATAACATTGACATAAAATCTATAAAGGAATATACTCCATTTGTTCAGACAGCTGAGAGGATGCGGCAGGAGTTAAAAGTATGCATTTCATTTAAGGAGGAACAGTATGTATTATTCGAGCGGTAATTATGAGGCATTCGCACGTCCGGTCAAGCCGGAAGGCGTGGACGATAAGTCTGCGTATATAGTCGGTTCAGGACTGGCAGCGCTTGCGGCGGCATGTTTCCTTGTGAGGGACGGGCAGATGAAGGGAGAACATGTCCATGTACTGGAAAAAGATCCGATTCCGGGCGGCGCATGCGATGGATACCTTTATGAGAATCTCGGCTATGTCATGCGGGGCGGCCGTGAAATGGACAACCATTTTGAGTGCATGTGGGATCTTTTTCATTCGATTCCGTCCATTGAGACCGAGGGTGTCAGTGTCCTTGACGAATATTACTGGCTGAATAAAAAGGATCCGAACTATTCTCTGATGCGTGCTACGGAAAAGTGCGGAGAGGATGCGCATACCGATAAAAAGTTCGGTCTTTCCGACAAGGGCAGCATGGAAATCATGAAGCTTTTCTTTACGCCGGATAAACAGCTTTACAACAGACGGATAGAGGAATTTTTTGATGATGAGATTTTCGGGTCCAATTTCTGGCTGTACTGGCGGACCATGTTTGCATTCGAGAACTGGCACAGCGCACTGGAAATGAAGCGGTATATCCAGCGGTATATCCATCATATCGGCGGGCTCCCGGATTTTACGGCGCTGCGTTTTACGAAGTACAACCAGTATGAATCCATGATTCTGCCGATGATCAGCTACCTTAAATCCTTCGGCGTGCAGTTTGAATACAATACAAAGGTTGTGAATGTTGCCTTTGCTGTCCGGGGCGATAAGAAAACGGCAGAACGGATAGATCTCCTCCGGGACGGAAATCCGGTATCGCTGAAGCTTACGGAAAAAGATCTTGTCTTCATCACAAACGGCGGCTGTGTGGAGAATTCCACGCTGGGAAGCCAGAATACGGCGGCACCTTTTGACCCTGAGATCCGGGAAGGCGGCGGATGGGATCTGTGGCGTAAGATTGCGGCACAGGATCCGGCTTTCGGGCATCCGGACAAGTTCTGCTCGGCGCCGGAAAGAAGCAACTGGATGAGTGCGACGGCTACGACGCTGGACACAAGAATTCCGGAATATATCCGCAGGATCTGCAAGCGGGATCCGCTGTCCGGCAAGGTTGTAACCGGCGGTATTGTAACAGCAAAAGATTCCAACTGGCTTCTGAGCTGGACGGTCAACCGTCAGCCGCAGTTCCGCAGTCAGCCGGAGGGACAGGTGCTTGCGTGGATCTACGGTCTCTTTACGGATAAGCCGGGCAACTATGTAAAGAAAGCCATGCGGGACTGCACCGGCAAGGAGATCTGCATGGAGTGGCTGTATCACATGGGTGTTCCGGAGGCGGAAATCCCGGAGCTGGCAGAGACCGGTGCCAATACGGTTCCATGCATGATGCCGTATATTACAGCTTTCTTTATGCCGCGGGAAAAGGGAGACCGTCCTAAGGTTGTACCGGCAGGAGCTGTCAATTTTGCTTTCCTGGGTCAGTTTGCGGAAACCGCACGCGACACGATCTTTACGACCGAATATTCCATCCGGACAGGCATGGAAGCAGTGTATACACTGCTTAATGTGGACAGAGGTGTCCCTGAAGTATGGGGCAGCGTTTACGATGTCCGCGATCTGCTGAATGCCACCGTTAAGCTGCGGGACGGAAAGAAGATTACGGATATGAAGCTTGGATTTGTGCAGAGGTTTGTACTGAAGCAGGCTCTGAAAAAGACGAGAGGAACGGATATAGAGAAGCTTCTCCGGAAATACAAGCTGATCTGATGGCTGCAGTATAACAGAACCTGCTTCTTAAGATCATACAAACCGGCTCGTACGAGCCGGTTTGTTTTTTATCTGTGTGGAAGCCTGCTGACGGGTGAGAAAGAATCCCGTTGTTCCGGGGCAGGCTGCAGTACCTACATTTCTGCGGCGAGATTGTGGATCCAGAAATCTTTTTTGACCATCCAGAAGCCGATTGCACATTTAAAAAGCTCGACAAGCTGGCAGACGAGATAAAACGGGAGGATCGGCAGTGCTGTGAAGTGTCCGATACAGAAAGCAAGCGGAATGCTGATGACCCAGACAAAGACGCTGTCAAACAGGAAGGTTACAAAGGTCTTTCCGCCGGAGCGGAGGACAAAGTAGCAGGCATTCTCAAAGGCATACATCGGCATGCAGCCGGCGGAGATCAGGATCAGACCGGAGGCAAGACTGCGGACCGAGGCTTCCGTACGGTACATAAGCGGAAAGAAAGGAGCCGCACAGGCCATCAGCGCACCGGAAACAATGCAGCAGGCAACGGAAAAAGGGATCAGCTTCCGGGAGTAATCCTTTGCAGCCGCAAGCTCTCCTGCGCCGAGCCGCTGCCCCAGAATGATGGCAATGGACTGGCCCATGGCGATGAAGACGATATTGAAAACATTCGAGATGGTAGACGAGATATTGAGTGCGGCAATTACGGGCAGGCCCCGGAGCGAGTAATTCTGCATCATGACGGCCATACCGGAGGACCAGAGGGCTTCGTTTAAAAGAAGCGGGAGTCCGCGGACGATGATGTTCCGGCTGAGCAGGAGAGGAAGCCGCAGGCTGGAAAAGGCACCGACGATAAACGGATTCCTGCCGGGATGCGTGTGCGTCCAGATAACAATGATTCCGAGCTCTGCGAAACGGGACAGAACGGTTGCAATGGCAGCGCCGGCGACACCGAGTGCCGGTGCGCCGAATTTGCCGTAGATCAGAATGTAGTTGAAGGTAAGGTTTACAAACACGGCAGCAATTCCGGCCTTCATCGGCAGAAGCGTTTCACCGGTTTCCCTGAGCGTGCCGGCGTAAACCTGCGTCAGTGCAAAAGGAATGATCTCGAAGCACATGACGGCCAGATACTGTCTGGCGGCGGCAAAGGTTTCCTCCGCATCGGCATTGCCGCTGTCTGCATGCAGATAGAGGCGGATCAGCTGGTCGCCGCGGAGCAGAAAGACTGCAATGCAGAGTGCGCAGAGAACCAGGATGGTCCAGATCTTGAAGCGGAAGGTATCGCGGACACCCGCTGTATTGCCGCTTCCGTAATACTGCGCAGTAAAAATACCGGCGCCGGAAATACCGCCGAGGACGCAGAGATTATAGACAAACAGGAGCTGGTTGATGATGGCGACACCGGACATCTGGTTGGTGCCGACCCGGCCGACCATGATATTGTCGAGGAGGCTTACAAAGTTGGTGATGCCGCTCTGTACCATGATGGGGACAGCAACTGCCAGAACCATATGGTAAAAAGCCGGTGTTCCGATATACTTTTTTCTGATGCTCATAAAGGGGCTCACTTTCTGTGCGCGGAAAATGCCGCAGTACTGCAGCTGGATCAGGCTTTCCGCAGACATCCGGAGCAGTTGTTCCATTATAGCCTATCGTACAGAGAATCTCAACGGGAGGAAATTATCTGCGGTTCTATGCTTTTACTTGCCGGCAGACTCGTTTATAATAGCAGTAAATGAAATGATATCTAAAAGCTTTGCATGGTGGTAAATGAAATAATATCCAAGGGGATTATTATGAATAAACTGCGGTTTGACAGAATTTCGGGGAAAATCATATTGTTTCAGATTGCTGCGGCATTGTGCATGATGGCGGCAGTCTGCGCTGTTATTCTGTTTCTGTCACGGACGGCAGAGCAGAATGCAAGGGATGCCGCTCTGCAGAATGCGGAAACCTCCATGCGGCTGGATGTTGATAATGTGATCGCAAGGATCGAGATGCTCAGCAGGACGACCGCGGAAGAGTATGACGGGGAAATCCGTCATCTGAGCGGAATCTTTTACGGCGGAAAAGATGAAACAATCCTTACTTCCGTACAGAAGAATGCAGCTTACCTGAATCCTTCCGGCAGAGTTGCGCATATTTTTATTGAACTGACGGATGGGGATGGTGCGGTGCTTTTTAACAATGCGGAAGCGGACGCGGTGCCTGTTTCGGAAATCAGTGAAAAAATCGATCACTGCACGGTGCGGATCTACACGACGCAGGCCGCGATTGATGCTGCGGTAAAAAGTGAAATTCATGATGAAATCCACAATACGGAATACAATGACAACCAGTATGTCTGGGTGAATGAAGTCGTCAGCTATGCCGGCGGCGATAACTATGCGATCCGCCGGATTCACCCCAATCTGGCCGGCACGGAGGGTATATATCTGTCTACTTCCATGCAGGATGCGGCCGGAAATTATCCTTATGCATCAGAGCTTGCCGGCATCCTGGATCAAGGGGAAATCTTCCAGAGTTATTATTTCCAGAACATGTCGGACAAAAAAATGGCAGAGAAATATTCCTATGCCAGACTTTACAGACCTTACAACTGGATTATCGCAACCGGCATACCGTATCAGAATCTGTATGCGATACCGGATGCCCGGAGCGGTCAGAACCGCGTCATTGCTGCAGCACTGATGGGCGGATTCGCGGCTGTCATTCTCCTGCTGACAGGCTTCGGCATGCTGCTTTACCACCAGAGTGACGAGAAGAAAAAGGCAGAGGAGCGAGCCAACTATATGCTGCTCTCCTCTGTCAGCCATGACATGCGGACACCGATGAATGCAATTGTCAATTATTCCGGCAAGGAACTTACGGAGGATCTTGATGAGTCCGGGCTCCGCAGCAATATGCTTAAAATCAACGAAGCCGCAAGGCAGCTGATGACTTTGATCAACGATCTCCTGACAGCGTCCAAGCTCGGCAGCACAAGCCGCAGAATCATGGCGGCACCGGTCAGCATCCGCGAATGCTTCCAGCCGGTATGCGATGTTGTACTGCCGCGGATTATTGAGAAAAAACAGCATTTCAGCATCCGCTACAGCGGAATTGCGCCGGAATGCCGGATCAGTGCCGATGCAGAGAGACTGCACCAGATTTTTGTGAATCTCATAAACAATGCATCCAAATATACGCCGGAAGGCGGAAGTATCAGCTGTGAAGTGGACGGCAGCGAGCAGGAGGACCGGAAAACGGTAAGTCTGACGGTGCATGTCCGGGATAATGGCATAGGAATCGAGAAGGAGAAGCTTCCGGTTATTTTCCGCCCGTTCACGCAGATCGACGGAAGACATTCGGAGGGGATCGGGCTCGGACTTGCCATTGTAAAGGAGCTGGTGGAGGCAATGCACGGAAGTATCCGCGCAGAGAGTACGCCGGGCAGGGGGAGTGATTTTATCGTGCAGCTCTCCTTTGAACGTGCCGGAGAAGATGCGGCGGCATCTCCGGGGACGGATGCGGCGGAAGGCTTCCGTCTGGGCGGAATGCATGTCCTGATTGCGGAGGACAACCAGACCAATGCGGAGATTCTCTCGCAGCTTCTGAAGCTGCAGGGCGTGAGCTCTGAACGGGCGGAAAACGGCAGGCTTGCGGTGGAGGCTTTTGAGCATGCAGCGCCCGGAACCTATGATGCGATTCTGATGGATATCCGTATGCCGGTAATGGACGGCATTGAAGCCGCACGGACCATCCGGCAGCTTGAGAGAGCAGATGCGGGTACCATTCGGATCATTGCCATGACTGCGGATGCGCTCCCGGAGGATGCAGAGCGATGCTTCAGCGCCGGCATGGATGCGTATGTGACAAAG
>CAZPEW010000076.1:3445-10126 GCA_964585695.1 uncultured Lachnospiraceae bacterium | reverse complement strand
ATTGAAGCATTCGCACAGAGATTCAGAAGCACCTGATTCATCTGTGTCGCATTGCCAAGGAAACCCTCACTGCCTAGCCGGATATCCTCCTGCAGCCTGATATTATTGGGACAGATGGCCGCAATCATCTTAAGCGAACGCTTCAGGAAAGACTTTCCTTCCAGAAACTGAAAGGCTGTCTCCATGTTTTTTCTGCTGAGGACAGAGATCTGTCTGATAATATCACGTGCCTTTTCAGAGGCTTCGAATATTTCCTTTGCATTATCATACTCCTCCGACGTCGGCGGCAGAGAATCCATCAGCATGTCTGCATATCCCATAATCGGCGTCAGCATATTATTGAACTCATGTGCAATGCCGCCGGTCATCGCACCCATAATCTGCAGACGCTGCTGATGCGCCATAGCCTCCTCACTTTTCTGCGTTTCCTCAAGTACCTGGTTCAGATCACGGAGATAAAGAATTTCCTCCATATTCTTCTTGTTTTTTCTGGCAAGTGAAAGAACATATACAAAAAAGCAGATCACAACGCCGAATATAGCCACAATCACGCCGACAATATCCGTAAATCCCCTCGCCATCGGCAGATAGATCTCGTCATAATCTATAACCGCGGAAAGCACAAGGAAGTCATCCCCTGCACGCACCGGATCAAAGGCGGTGATTTTTTTCTCCTTGTGCACACCAGCATGAATCCAGTCATAGGACATATACTCAGCCGTACCGGTTTTACCTGCTGACTGCAGCTGCTGCACCTCCAGAAGCCCGCTCAGATCCAGCTTTTTATAATCTTTATACTGCATGATACGGTCATCAACTGAATACAGCCCGATCTGATCGGCATCCGGATGCATCAGTATCTTTCCGTCTGAGCTTTTAAGTACCATATAGCCATGCTGGCCGATGGTAATCCCGGATATCAGCTGATAATATTCCTGCACATCCACTACAATTTCAAGATGGCATCCGCGCGCTGCCCTCTGCCTGAAAACAAATTTCTTACGGCCAAGATTATCTGTGGCAACCTCAAAAAGAACTCCCGTCTGCCGCATGACCGACAGAACATCTATCACCGCAAAGCTTTCCTTTTCGCTCTCCCACAGAAGCTCACCATCCGGACCGTAAAGAATCAGATTGGATACATAATCTCTGGTGGAAAGATATTCGTTGAATCCGTCTGTGTTGATGCTTCCATCCGGATGATATGCCTCTTTTGAAAGAATTTCCGCGTCGTCTGCATATACGCTAAGCGTATTCTCCATGCTGCCGGATAAGGATTCAACCATTACAAGCATCTGATTTTTCTGTCCGTCAATAATGGATGTCTTATACTGCTGCCAGAAAAGATAGCTGAGAAAAAGGAGCGCGGCAATAAGCATACCGCCGATTGCACAGGCTGTAAGATAGGCTTTCTTATCGGTTTGAATGTGTGGTTTCTGCAAGGGTTTCCTCTGTACGTTGACTCTCAATTTTTAATCCATTATAATGAACTATCAGAATAAAAACAATGAAGGTAGGTAAAATGGCTGGAAAGGTTTTGATTTGCGACGATGATGCGGCAATCTGCAAAATGCTGCAGAAGGTCATGACAAGCAATCAGCTGGATTCCGAAATCGCATACTGCGGTAAAGATGCACTGGATCTGCTCCGGAACCAGACTTTTGATGTGCTCCTGATCGATGTGAATCTGGAGGACATGGAGGGTTTTGACGTTATTAAGGAAATACGCGCACGCGGCATCAGCACGCCTGTGATTATCATCAGCGGAAGGAATGAGGATTATGACGCTCTGTACGGGCTCTCCGTCGGCGCGGATGATTATGTCACCAAGCCGTTCCGCCCTGTTGTCCTGGGTGCAAAGGTAATGGCTGTGCTCCGCAGGAACAGCCAGCGCGGGAATTCTTCTGCCTCCATAGTTGCAGGCTGTTTCCGCTATGATACGGAAACGCTGCGTTTCTATAAAAATGACATTGAAATTGATCTGTCCTCCAAAGAGCGCAGTCTGATGCTCCTTTTTATGCAGAATCCGGACCGTGTTTTCCCGAGAGAACTTCTGTATGAAAAGGTATGGGGAAATTCAGTGATCATTGACGATAATTCCATTATGGTTTATATCAATCATCTCCGGAGTAAAATCGAGGACCACCCGCAGAATCCGGATTACATCCTCACTGTACGCGGGATCGGCTATCGCTTCTCTGCAAAGGGATCAGGCAAGGACAGGCAGTGATTTCCCGGCAAAGACAGGCAGTGATTTTTCTGCAGCGTCACACAGGATTCATCATTGCACAATGAAGGGGACCGACATCAGCTGTCAGTCCCCTTTCTTTGTACCGCACCCTTAAATCATGCAGCTTCTTTCTTTTTTTTCAGCATCGGTGCAATCGCAGGGCCTGCAAGCGCTACCGCACAGACAATCATGATTACTGCTGTAATCGGCTTGGAAAAGATATCCGCTATGGATCCGTTCGCAAGTGTATAGGCACGGCGGAAGTTGGATTCGCACATGGAACCAAGTACCAGTCCCAGAACAAGTGCCGCACTGTTGTATTTCAGTTTCACAAACATATAGCCGATGATTCCTGCTGCAGCCATGAGGACAACATCACCTGTGTTGTTGTTTAACGCATAGGCACCGATTGCCGCCAGCATACAGATAACCGGACCGAGAATGCTGTACGGTACTGCCAGAATCTTGGCAAAAATCTTGGCAATCATAATCGATACGATAACCATTACGATATTCGTGACAATCATGGATCCAAAAACAGAAGCGAGATAGTCCGGCTGGGTTTTAATCAGCATCGGGCCGATCTGCACACCCTTGATAACCAGTGCGGTCATCATGATCGCAGCTGCATTTCCGCCCGGTATACCAAGTGAAAGCAGCGGAACCATTGCACCGCCGGTTGCGGCATTATTTGCTGTTTCTGATGCAACAATGCCGTCTGCAATACCGGTACCGAGCTTATCTCTGTTTTTACCGATTTTTTTCTCGATAGCATAGGCAAGGAAAGAAGCAATGGTTGCTCCTGCTCCCGGCAGAATGCCCACCAGCGTACCGATAATTGACGAACGTGTCATGGTTGCCTTGGTTGCCCAGAGCTCTTTCGGTGTCGGCAGTACAGTATTGCTTCTTGCACTTCCGCCGGTACTGTCTTTATCCGTCAGCACGACATGATGCTTGGTCTGCTTCAGTACCTCGGTAATGGCAAAAAGTCCGATCATGATCGGAATCATCTCAATACCGTTCAGCAGTGTATTGCTGCCCCAGGTGAAACGCGGGATTCCAAGCATCGGATCCATGCCTACACAGGCAAGGAGCAATCCGATCAGGCCGGAAATCAATGTCTTTATCAGATTGTCGCTGTCCAGTGCGGACAGGATGGAAAGCCCTAGGAATGAAACCGCAAACAGCTCCGAAGGCCCGAATTTCAGTGCCACAGAAGAAAGCTGCGGTGAAATCAGTGCCATGGCCAGTGCAGATACGAGACCGCCGATTGCTGATGCAACAAGAGAATACCCGAGTGCCTTGCCCGCCTCACCTCTCTGAGCCATAGGATAGCCGTCGAATGTTGTCGGCGCATTGGACGGCGTTCCCGGTATTTTGAAAAGAATAGCGGTGATGCCGCCTCCGGTAATGGATGAACAGTACACTGCCGTCAGAAAGGCAATTGCAATGATCGGATCCATGCCATAGGCAAACGGAAGTGCCAGTGCTACCGCCATGGAAGCACTTACGCCTGGCAGTGCGCCGAAGATGACACCGATTACCGTTCCGGCACACAGAAGCAGGAAGGTTGCCGGCGCAAAAGCGATCTTTACAGCAGAGATAAAAATACTCATTTTTCCTTCCTCCCTAAAATCTGGTTATGCTCTCAACAAAGAGCGCAAACTCACGCAGAACGCCTACACCTCTCGGAAGCATAATCTGCAGTCCGCTCTGGAAAACAAGATACAGAACAAATGTAATGATTACAGAAAACAATATCAGTTTCACGTAGTGATCTGCACCAAGCAGAATCCCGTAGACCACAAGGAAAAGAATGCAGCTCGGAATGAAACCGAGAAGCGGCAGCAGAACAGAAAAGACCACAACGATAATCATACCGAAAAACAGCTTGCTCCGCAGGAAACCGGCAACATCCGGTTTTTCCTCCCTTGCGGTTTCCTCCTCACTGCGGTTCTTCCTTTCTCTGATCTGTTTTACAAGATTCACTGCAAGAAGAATGGTCATTAAAACCAGAATGATCCTGGGCCAGAATGCTGCGCCAAGCTCGGTTTCCGTGGCAGCCGGCGATTCCAGACCAACATAAATATAGAGGTAAATATTAAGCAGGATTAAAATCCCGGAAAAAGCAATATCCACTATGATGTCCGCCTTTCTTATTTGTTTTAAGGGAGATTATTTTGCAGCCCCGAACATCTTTGTCAGATCCGTAAAATCCTGCTCCCACTGTTTGCTGAGATCCTCCTGGTTTCTCCAGGTTTCTCTCTGATCCAGGCCCTCCTGCTTGATCCATTTCTGGAAATCAGGATCCTGCATTGCCTTTTCAGCCGCTGCGGAAAGTGATTTAAGCGCCGCATCCGGGGTGCCCTCTTTATATCCGATAAAACGATAAGGTCCGTAGTAGCAGTCTATGTTTTTTTCACCTGTGCATTCACAGTTCTCAAAGCCCTTGGTTGTCATTCGTTTTTCCGTGCAGGAAAGAATCGGAATCATATCTCCGGAATCGATCATAGCCTGTACTTCTGCAGGCCCTACGCAGGCAAGTGCAATATGTCCGCCGATAACGTCTGCATTCAGCTGGGATCCCTCGGTATAGGCAACTGCTTCCACCTTATCGCCGAATGTTCCTTCCACGCATGCTGCGTCCAGACCGGTAATGGTCATGACACCGCACTTGACTTCTCCCGGATGTGCATCGATATACTTCATCAGCTCATCATAATTCTTATATTCTGCCTTGCCGGAAGCTACGAATACGTTGCAGTCATGCACGATCTGGAAAAGGGGCTTGACCTGGTTATGAACATCGAGGTCTGTGGCTCCGCTGATCTGCGCAAGCATCGGAGACGGTGTACAGAGGAAATAGCTGTAGCCGTCTGCAGGCTGTGAAAGTGCGAACTGCACGCCTGTTACTCCGCCGCCGCCTGCCTTGTTGTTGACTACGACAGAGGTTCCGAGCTGTTTTTCAAGTGCTGTGGCAAACTGCCTCGCTGTCGTATCCGCACCGCCTCCGTTGCCCCAAGGACAGATGATTTCCACATTCCTGTCCCATTTCCAGTCAGAAGCTGCTGCCTGAGCAGCTGTCTCCCCTGCCTTTGTCTCTGTTTTGCTTTCCGCCTTGGTTTCCGTTGTTGCTGCAGAACTTCCGCATGCCGCAAGGGATGCTGCAAGTACAGCCGCCAGAGTCAGTCCCGTTAAAAGATTTTTTTTCATTTCATTCCTCCCATATACTGTTTTCCCGTCTTTGCCGCAAAAAACATACATTTTCCGGCATCATTTATTAACTGCATCTTAACAGCTGATTCTTAATCCATACAGAATCTTTATCTTAAAAATTTTCAAGATAAAAAAATCCTGTGCACATGCAGGTGCACAGGATCAGATCACCGGATTCATATGTTACAGATAAATGCATAAAGTACCGGAACCTTGCCTTACCGGCTCTCCGGCAGCAGGCGGAAAAGACATTCCTCAAACAGAAGCTCTCTGCTGTTCCCAGGAAAGACCTCCTCTGAATGCGCAATCACTTCCCGCGTAAATTCACAAGCCTCGGCAGTGCTCTCCCGGATACTGCGTCCGCCGAATACAGCGCCGGCGATCACTGCACTGAAAAGATCACCGGTCCCCGGCCGGCTGCCGCCCGATTTCCTTGCTCTCACAAAATAAATATCTTTACCGGGTTCCGAAACCGCATTGATCAGATTCTCTCCATCCTCAATACCGGTAATGAGAACAGTTCCCCCCGTCATATGGCTGAGCTCTGAAAACAGCGAATGCAGGACCATCAGTCTCCCTGCATCGCTCTCCAGAGAATCCATGGTTTCTTTCATGCCTTCATAATCAAAATCTCCGAGCAGACATGCTTCTGTAAGATTCGGACAGGACAGATCCGCCTCTCTGAAAAGAAGGCGCATTGCTTCCGCCTGGTTCTCCGGCAGATTCCTGTAAAGATGCCCGTTATCAGCCATAGCCGGATCCAGTATAACGCAAAAATCAGCATTGGCCGCTCTTTCATGCGCAATGAAACGGCAGATCATTTCTGCCTGCAGCGGATTTGCCAGATAGCCGATGAGTACACCGTCAAAATGGAAGCCGTTCTGCTCCCAGGCTTTAAAAAATGCCTCCATCTCCGGTGTAAAGTCAAATGATGCCGTATAGGGGAAACCGGTATGATTGCTTAAAACTGCTGTAGGAAGAGGGCTTGCTTCGATGCCCATCACAGACAGTACAGGCAGTGCGATTGTAAGAGAACATCTGCCGGCCCCGGAAAGGTCATTGATAACCGCAATATGTTTCAATCCCGTTCCTCCATCAGTTCCATAAATGCAGCGGTATTCCCGGCTATTGTTTCCTGCGGCTGGAATACTGCGGATCCTGCAACAATAAAATCAGCGCCGCTGCGGATCACCTCGCGGACATTGCCGATGTTTACACCGCCGTCAATGCCGATA
>CAZPEW010000076.1:0-3435 GCA_964585695.1 uncultured Lachnospiraceae bacterium | reverse complement strand
CGATACTGAAGTCCAGTTTTCTTTCCTCCCGGATTTTCCGGAGTCTGCTGATTTTCTCCAGTGTATAAGGTATCAGCTTCTGACCGCCGAAGCCTGGATTCACGCTCATGATCAGAACAAGATCAGCGAGCGGCAGAACATGCTCGAGTGTTTCAACCGGCGTAGAAGGATTCAAGGCAATGCCTGCCTTGATTCCCAGCTCATCTATCTGATGCAGTGCACGGTCAAGATGTCTGCAGGCTTCCTGATGAATGGTAATGCGGTCTGCGCCCGCACCACAGAGATCCTCCAGGTATCTCTCAGGATCCGTCACCATCATATGAACATCAAAAAATGAACGCGACTTGCCGCGCAGTGCCTTGATCACAGGTGCCCCGAAGGAAATATTCGGAACAAAGTTTCCGTCCATAACATCAAAATGAATGTATTCGGCTCCTGCTTCCTCTGCTGCCTGTACATCCTGATAAAGCCTGGAAAAATCCGCTGCCAGTATCGATGGTGCCAGTTTGATTTCCATAATCCGATTTCCTCCGTTTAATACCGTTTCTGTTCCTTCAGTTCCTGATAAAGCTCTGTATAGCTCTGGTAGCGCTCTCCGGCAATCCTGCCTTCCTGCACCGCCTTTTTAACAGCACAGTCCCGCTCTCCGATATGTACACAGGTATTGAATCTGCAGGCATTTCTGTAAGCCTCAAACTCCGGATAATAATACATCAGACGCTCCGGCTCTATATCCTGCACATACAGAGAAGTGAATCCCGGCGTATCCATGACATAAGTATCATCATCAATATAAAAAAACTCGCTGTGACGTGTCGTGTTTTTGCCCCTGTCTATTTTTCTGGACAGCTCCCCGACTTCCATCCCTGCCGCCGGATGGATCCGGTTTATAAGAGATGATTTTCCGACGCCGCTCGGTCCTGACAGAACAGATGTTTTTCCGTGCAGAACCCTAAATATCTCGGGAATGTACGTATCCGTTTTTGTATTGATGACGTGGACCTCGTATCCTGCCGTCCGGTATATGGAAACGACACGTTCCTCCCGGCTGCCCTCGCCGGCATCCTCATGAACCAGATCATTTTTATTGAAAATAATGACAACCGGAATCTGCTTCTGGTCCATTGTAATCAGAAACCGGTCCAAAAGACTCAGACTCGGTGCCGGATCCCGGAGCGCAAAGATCACAACAGCCTGATCAATATTGCTGACCTCGGGGCGGAGGAGCTGATTTCTGCGCGGCAGTATTTTTACAACATTCCCTGTATTTTCCTTCTCGGAATCGGCAACGGTTTCGATTTCAGCCATGTCCCCTACCAGCGGCTTTTCCTTACGGTTTCTGAAAATGCCCTTGGCCCGGCATTCGTAATCTCCTGCCGGTGTATGAACATAATAAAACCCGCCGATTCCCTTGAATATTTTTCCTGTTAAATTCATTCAGTACCTTTTCACGGACCTTATGGTCCGAATGCACAGTCAAAAGAGGATATGATCGTATCCGTAGATGCATCCACCACCTCGACTGTACCGGCAGCAACACCCGGCTCTCCGTTAATGCTTGCAAATACAACCTGCAGTTCTGTTCCGTACGGATAGGACCTTGCCTTCTGCAGCGTAGTATAATGACTCTCTCCGTTATAATCCTGACGCAGCCGTATCGTTACGACCATAGATGCCGTAATGCCGGGTCCGCCGCTTCCAAGCGTTACAATCTGGTTGATGCTCGAATGCCAGGCAGCCGCTTCGGTTGCAGGTGACGCCGATGTAGCGGCTTTGACAGATGCAACGCCGTTCGGGCCGGCACTCACTGTAAAGCTCACATAATCCGAGACTGCGGCTGCTGTCCCCTTTGCAGTTGCCTGAGAAATAACAACACCCTCGGCAATGCTATCCGACGGCTCATAGGTAATATTGCCCGGAAGCAGATGTACCTGGTTCAGCGCGGCAATGGCATCGGTTTCCGTATAGCCTACAAGATCCGGCACCGTGGTCATATCCTCCGACTTCCCCTCGCTGACCGTAATGACAAGCGTTGCTGTACCGCTTGTATTCGGTTTGCTGGTGCTGATGATATTCCCCGCTGGGATCGTCGCAGAGTAATCCGTCTTTACATCATACGGAATTTCCCGGTCCTTCAGCTCCTTTTCCAGCTCCTCGAGCGTCATTGCATTGAGTGCCTGGATATTTGTGAAATCAAGGGTCTGCGAACCCTTGGAAACTGTAACAGCAATCGTATCACCGGAAGAATAGTTTCCGTCCGGATAGCTGATAATCATTCCCTCATTGTATCTGTCCGAATATTCCTCATCCTTTGTGTTCAGCCTGATGCTGTAGGATTTGAGATATTCCTCTGCCTCTTCCAGCGTCATGCCGATAATATTCGGAAGCTTTGTTTCCAGCGCCGAGATCGTGATATTTACCTCACTCTGCCCCTCCGTTTCTGTTTCCTCGGAGCTTTCCGCTGTCGTAATATCGGTTCCGGCTCTGAGGAGTCCGGAAACATTTCTGCCGATTACAATGATCAGTACAACTATAACAGCAATGCAGACCGCGGCAAAAATCCTGTACAGCCGGCTTATCTTTGCATCCAGCTGTTCGCTGTTCAGATCCTCATCTTTATATAGCTGCTCGATGATATGCTCTGCCCGGTTTCTGTGTCTCTTTTTGACCGAGCTTCTCTCCGCATCGCTGAGCGTTCTTGTATCGCCGAGAGAATCCGCATCCTCCGGCTTCATCATAAAGCTGCCGCCCGGATCCTTGATTGCCTGACGCAGGTCTTTCCCCAGCTCACCGATATGCTGGTATCTCTGCCCGGGCCTTTTCTGCATGCATTTGTAAACAGCGAGATCCAGCGCAGGATATACATCCGGGACCAGTTCGCTGACATGCGGAATCTGTCCGTCAAGATGATTCAGCACAACAGCAACCGAATTTTCTCCGTCATACGGCACCTTACCGGTCAGCATCTCATAAAGCGTACAGCCGAATGAATAAATATCGGAGCGTTCATCAGAAACCCCGGTTCTGGCCTGTTCCGGTGAAATATAATGCACTGAGCCCATGACCGTCGCATTTACGGTCTGCTGTGTCGCTGCTCTTGCAATACCGAAATCAGCAACCTTAACCACACCATCCGCACTTACAATCATATTCTGCGGCTTGATATCACGATGGACAATTCCCATTTTATGGGCCTGCTCCATACCGTCAATCACCTGCAGTGCAATGGCTATGGCCTCGCGGTTGTTCAGTTTTCCCTTCCGCTGTATGTAATTTTTTAAGGTTATTCCTTCAACCAGCTCCATGACGATGCAATGGAGCTTTCCCTCGTCTATAACATCATAGGCTGCTACAATATTCGGATGATTCAGCTTTGCCGCCGCCTGTGCCTCATTCTGGAATTTGCGGATAAACTCCTCATCCTCGCAGTATTCC
>CAZPEW010000075.1:0-10192 GCA_964585695.1 uncultured Lachnospiraceae bacterium | reverse complement strand
TTGCCTCCACACTGATCCGTAAAACCGTAGAGCTCGGCGGCGACCGTCCTATGGTTACCATCACTCTGCTGAACATTGTAACCGCTGCAATCTTTACATCCATGACCGGCGCGGGTCCTGTTATTGCAATCGGCGTTATTGTTCTCCCGATTCTGATGTCTCTTGGTGTTCCAAAGGCAATTGCAATGTTTACTTTCATGGGCAGTGTTGCCGCAGGTATCTACCTGAATCCGGTCAACTTTGCTCAGTACCGTGCCTTCTACATGACACCGGACAAGATGCCTGACTTCACGCTGGGCTGGTATGCGGCACACTGGGGCTATGCTTCCCTTGCCATCATGCTTGTTGTAACAACCATCCTGACCGGTATTTATCTGAAGCGTGCAAAGAAAAGCCACGCATGGGCAGCGCAGACAGGCAGTGCCTCCTCCGCCAAGGATGCTCCTATCTACACACTGATTCTCCCGATTGTACCGGTTGTTCTGAATATTCTTTTCAACTTCAGCGTTATCGGCGGCTTTGTAATCGCAGGCTTCCTTGCATTGTTCCTCTGCGGACGCATGAAAAACGGATTCAAGGAGAACTGCCAGCTCGTCAACAAGCTTTACTATGACGGTGTTGTGGATACCGCTCCGCTTGTCGGCTTCCTGCTCACACTGCCGATGTTCAACCAGGTTGCATCCTATGCATCTCCTTATTTCAAGGTCATCCTGGGACCGGTTATGCCTACCAATGAGCTTGTGGTCTGCATCCTGTTTGCATTTCTGCTTTTCGGCGGCTTCTTCCGCGGACCTATGACACTGGTCGGCTGCGGTGCAGCAACCCTGGGTGTTCTTTCCAACGTCGGAAACTTCTCGATTCCTTTCCTTTATGCAGTATTCGCCATTCCGACCATTACTGTAAACATCGGCTCCTGCATCACACAGAGCTGGGTTGCATGGGGACTTGCATACA
Source organism: uncultured Lachnospiraceae bacterium (assembly GCA_964585695.1). Classification (GTDB taxonomy): domain Bacteria; phylum Bacillota; class Clostridia; order Lachnospirales; family Lachnospiraceae; genus Oribacterium. The sequence continues at coordinate 9,238 of CAZPEW010000075.1, read as the reverse complement.
CAAAGGTAGAGTCAAAAGACTTCCTCAGGCTGTCGATCCCGAATGCCTACATCACCGGTATCCTGCAGTACGGTCTTACCATGGCAGCGCTTGCCGGACTCGGTGCAGAGTGGTTTCTGAAGTAATAAATGCTTTTCCAACATTAACTTAATATTGATTTTCTGATCTGCGGACGTATTGCTGTCAATAAAGGACAGCTTGCGTCCGCAGGATGAATTTGGAGGTAAAAATGGCTGAAGGTCGTAAGGTACGTATGGGTATTGATGTCGGCGGCACATATACAAAATGTGTTGCCATGGACAATATCACCCACGAAATCATAGGTAAGAATGAAGTAAAAACAACACATGATGACAAAGCCGGCGTTGCTGCCGGTGTTGTACTCTCCTTCCGGAACTGCATGCAGGAGAATAACATAAAGCCTGAGGATGTCGTATTTGTAGCACATTCCACCACCCAGGCCACCAATGCATTTATTGAGGGCGATGTCGCCGAGGTCGGTATCGTCGGCGTTGCCGGCGGCGGGCTGCAGGGTTTCCTTGCAAAGCCGCAGCTTACACTTAAGGATATCATTCTGGATGAAAAGGTCGGACGCAAGATCAAGGTACATAACCGCTACATCAGAAAGAAAGATCTCACAGACCAGAAGATCACCCAGGCAATCCAGGAGCTGGTCGGCGAGGGCACGCAGGTAATTGTCGCCTCGATGGCATTCGGCGTAGACGACATGACAGAGGAAAACCGCATCCATGACATCGCGGAAAAGCAGGGTCTGCCGGTTTCCATGGCTTCTGACATCACAAAGCTCTACGGCCTGACAAGGCGCACCCGCACTGCGGCAATCAACGCCTCCATCCTTCCAAAAATGATGATGACCGCGAATGCAACCGAGAGTTCCGTCCGCAAGGCAGGCATCACGGTTCCTCTTATGATCATGCGCGGCGACGGCGGCGTTATGGAAATCAATGAGATGCGGAAGCGTCCGATCCTGACTGCACTGTCCGGCCCTGCCGCATCCGTCATGGGATCACTCATGTATCTGCGCGCTTCCAATGCCATTTATTTTGAGGTCGGCGGCACCACAACCAATATCGGTGTCATCAAAAACGGACGTCCGGGCGTGGATTATGCAAAAATCGGCGGACATGATACCTATATCAACTCACTCGACGTGCGTATCCTCGGCTGCGCCGGCGGCAGCATGGTCAGAATCAGCGACACGGATGTTGTAGATGTAGGTCCTCGTTCCGCGCATATCGCAGGCTGTGAATATGCATGCTTTACGCCGGAGGAGGAGATCGTTGATCCGCAGATCGAGATGCTCTCTCCTAAGCCGGGCGATCCCGCTGACTACGTCGCAATCCGCCTGAAAAACGGGAAACGCGTCTGCTTTACCAATACAGATGCTGCAAATGTCCTGGGACTTATCAGTCCGGAGTATTTTGCCTACGGCAACGCAGATGCTGCCCGGAAATGCATGGAACCGGTTGCCCGGAAGCTCTCCATCACTGTAGAAGCACTCGCGGAAAAGATCCTCAATAAGGATTTTGAAAAGGTAAATGCCTGCATCAATGACCTTGCGGAAAAATACCAGCTCGACCACGATGCAATGCGTCTTGTAGGCTGCGGCGGCGGTGCTGCATCCCTGGTTCCGTACTGTGCCAGAAAAATGGGACTTCCGTACTCCATCCCTGAAAATGCGGAAGTAATTTCTTCCATCGGTGTTGCTCTCAGTATGGTGCGTGATGTTGTAGAAAGAGTCATTCCGAGTCCTACGCAGGTGGATATCCGCCAGCTTAAAAAAGAAGCGACCGATGCAGCCATTCTGTCCGGTGCCTCTGCCGATACCGTTGAAGTGCATATCGAAATTGACAACCAGACCGGAAAGATCACCGCAATTGCAACCGGCTCCACTGAGGTAAAAACGACAGATCTCTTAAAGGAATGCGATGAGGCGGAAGCCACCGCACTGGTTAAGGAGGACTTCGGCCCGACAGTTTCTGATATCTCTCTGGCTGTTAAAAACAGCAGCTTCTATGTCTACACCGGTGAGAAAAAGTCGAAGCATCCGCTCCGTATTGTAGATAAGAAGGGATTCATCCGCGTACAGTGCAGCGATGCAAAGGCGGAAAAGGTCAGGGTGCAGGACTACAGAGAATCCGTGGAAAGGCTCTGGAAGGAAATGGCAGTATTCAAGACAGATACCGTACTGCGGCCGGACTATTTTGTCTGTGTCGGACCGCGTGTCTGCGATTACAGTGCCGTTGATCTGGAGCAGATCCTGCTGCTGATGGATCTGGATATCGGCGACAGAAATCCGGATGAAGAAATCTTTGTAATTGCAAGCGTAAACGATGTAGGCTGATAAAATGGACAGAGAAAAATTATCGGAAATGACAAAGCCGCTCATGGATGGCCTATTCGGAAAGCAGCGCGGCTATCTGGACCGGATCCGGAAGGAGGATGTAGCTGTCGAGTCCATCGGCAGCATCCTCAGAAGTCTGTCTGCACTCCCGCAGGAGGCATGGATGAAATATGCATTCAGCCGGGAGCCTCTGAACGGCAGGTTTACAGATGCGGAGCGCATTGCACTCGGGGAAAAAGCGGATGCATGCGGACGTTTCTATGCATCGGAGCTGACCAGAGCCTTTGCATCGGAGGATATTGATACAATTGTCTCCTGTCTCCATCTGCAGGTTGAATGTCCTGAAATACCGCAGCATGCAGACCGTGTTCTGTTTGCAGAATTCCGTGAGCCGGACCGGATCAATATCTTTATGGACGGAATCCGGAAATGTTCACCTTTCCTGGAAGATCCTGCCGTCCGGGATGTTCTCGGCGATACAGACATCCGGAAGCTGCTGCTCGGCCACGAGATTTTCCACTTCGTTGAGGAAAAGCATAAAGCAGAAATCTTTACCCATACCTACAGGCATACCCTCTGGACACTGGGGCCGCTTAAAAACCGCAGTGAAATTGCCGTTCTGAGCGAGATTGCTGCCATGGGCTTTACAAGAGAGCTCAACCATCTTTCCTTCAGTCCGTATCTGATGGATGCTTTCCTGATCTATGGCTACAGTCCGGAAGCTGCTTCACAGCTCTGCAGGGAAATGCTGCAGTTCAGTAAATAAACCAATACGCCGGGTATTTCCGCTCACCGGGCGCACCACCTATAATAATGCCGCAGCGCCCGACAGGCGCTGCGGCATTATTTATTCTTCCAGTTCAGAGATGCCTGCACCATCCGTCAGGTCCTCTGCATTTGCATTTACAATAATCCGGTCACCGGCGGACAGCCCTGACAGGATTTCTGTCCGGGAGCTGCCTTTATAGCCCACCGAGACTTTGGTTTTCCTGGCATGATTCAGGAAATCGGTAAACAGATAATATTCGTCGTTTTCCTTGAAAAGCGCGCTGTTCGGAACACTGATTACATCCTCTGCCGGCGGATATGCATAGAACTGCACATCAAAGGAATAGCCATCCTTCATTTCCGCAGCCGCATCATCCAGTGTACATCTTACTGTGATTCTGTATTCATCGAGTCCAAGCGCGGAGGTTGTCTTTTCTGCATAGTCGTAAATCTTTTTGATATGTCCCGGATAAGTTCTGTCTCCGCCCTTCAGCTTCTGAATCAGCTGAACAGGATCCCCCTCTTTAAGATACGGTGCCGCAGTGGTCAGCACACTGCTTTCCACATATGCTTCACCGGCTGCCTTGATGGCTGCAACCGCCGCACCTTCCTCGATATGGGAGGTGCCGTCAATCGGGAGTGCGGTGATGATGCCGTCTTCCGGTGCGGTGATCGTACAGGCAATGATCTTTTTATCCAGGATTTCCGCCTGCTTCTTCTCGCTTTCTGCCTGTGCCCGGTAGCTCTCTGCCATGGAGGACGCATAATCATTTTTCATTTTGTTTTCCAGCGCACTGATCTGGATCTGCGTTTTTTCAATTTCCTTGTCTGCATCCACATTCAGAGACTGGAAATATTCTCTGTCAATCTGCGTATCGGTCTTGCCGGATTTTTTAAGCTGATCGAGGCTCGCCTTGGCTGTATCATATTCTTCCTTGGCCTTCTGGCATGCAAGCTTTGCATTCTCGTATTCCGTCTGCCGGCTGCTGTACTCATCCTGTGAAATATCGCCGCCTGCAAAAAGCGTCTGTGCATTGGTGAAATTTCTCTCTGCCGTTGTCAGCGCATTCTGCGCAGTTTTCATTTCAACTTCCAGCGTGCTCACATAGACACTCGGTGCCGTTTTTGTAACACTCTCGATATCGGTCTGTTTTCTGGTATTCTCCAGATCCTGCAGTTCTGCTTTAAGTTCATTCAGAGAATAATTCATATCCTGCCGGTTGTACTCTTCTGTCTTTTCCTCATTCTCCGCTTCTGCTGTATAGCTTCTGGCCATACTCTCATGGCTTTTCTTTGCGCTTTCATAATCTGTGCTGTCAATAACGGCAATCACATCTCCCTGTTTTACCTGTGCATCCTTCTGCACATTGACAGACTTTACCGCACCGCCCGCAACAGAAATGATATCTGTCGTCTTTCCGGTACTGTAAATACCGCTCTCCTTGAAGCTGTCTTCAAATTCCTGTTTTTCTGTCTTTTCCGTAGAAACCTCAACTCCGCCGGCAAAGAACATACTGTGCACAGCAAACAGCACTGCAAGGATAATCAGGCCCCGTTTCTTCCCGATTTTCCGTACGCCTGCAGGCAGATGACATGCAATGTTCTTCCCGAGATCTCTCATCCAGGCAGGTCTTTTATCCATAAGCTTCTGCCGGAATTCCTTGAAATGCAGACGTCCTGTTCTTTTCTGTCCGGATTCTCCTGCGTTGGTGTGTGCTTTTTTCATGTCCCTTATCCTCTTTCCTTTAAAATATCGGTAAGCACGATGCCTCTTACATTTCTGATTACCAGTGCCGTTGACAGCGCCATGATGCAAAGACAGATCAGAAACGTCATAAAATAAATTCCCGGTGAAATCTGCATCACCATAACGAATGTATCATAGCTGATGACCTTCTCCACAACCCGTTCCAGGACAAAGGACACCGGGAATCCAAACAGGATCCCCAGAAGGAAATCCATGCTGTGTTCAAAGATGATGATCTCATTGACCTCCGCCTGCGTCGTCCCCAGGATCATCAGCGTTCCGAATTCATTTCTCCTCTCACGGATACTGATGTCAGTGATATTGGAGATCATGATTACGCCCATGATAATACTGAAAAAGCTGAACAGATTCATCATCATGGTAACGAAGGAATAGGAATCCGCATTTTCTTTTTTCAGCTTGAAATTTTCCACAATAAAATCAACATCCGGTGATTTTTTCATATCCGCCTTCAGTTCATCGATATGAGATGCATCCATCTTAATGAGCAGCTGGTTTGCAACACCCGGACAGCCAAAAACCGCCGGAAGAAAATCAATGTCCATATAGCAGCCGGTGCCGTTGTTATCGTCAATAATGTCACTGACCAGCATATTGACCGGGTACGGAGACAGCTCTGATGCCTCCACGGAAACCGTATCGCCTGCCTTCAGCTCGAGCTTGTCAGCAATGATTTTGTTCATGACAAGACCGGAACCTTTTACCGTATGCACCTTGCCGTACTGATCGGTCGGATGCTTCATATCCGAGCCCGACCGGATTGCCGACAGGCCCGAATATTTCTCATGGTTCCTGCTGCGGAGTATAACCGATACCTCCGCAGTCGGTTCCGCAGCTCTCACATAGGAAAGCCTGCTGACGGCGGCAGCCGCATCGTCCCGGAGCTTCAGTCCCTTTAGGGAAACACTCACATCATAGGTTTCCACCGTGTCATAGACACCTACATATTTATCAATAATGATTTTCTGGAAAGACGTAAAATTTGCAATCATGCCAAAGGAAACCGCTACCGCAAGGATCGTAACCGCACTCCGCATCGGATTCCGGAAAATCGAACGGAGACCGATCACCTGGCGCAGATTCAGGATGCGCCTGAGGAGCGGCGGCAGAGAGAATTTACCTGTCACCTTTGGCTCCGGTGTCCGCATGCTCTCTGCAGGGTTGATGGCAACCACATCCTTCACTGCCATATAGACAGAAACAACGCAGGCGCCCACCGAGCAGAGAAGCGCGAATGCCTTAAGCGGAAGACTGCTCTCAAAGGGCAGCGATTTAAACCGGTATGCCTCAGTATCACCTTCATACAGATAAACAGCAAAGGGACGGGATGCAAGTATTCCAAGCAGTCCTCCGGCAAGTCCCAGTGCAACAGCCTGCATCATGTATATCAGCAGCAGCTCCCGGTCATATCCGCCCATGGCTTTCATGGTTCCGATCAGTGCACGATCCTTGTCTACAAGCTTTTTAAGGACAATATAAAGCATGAACATGGAGCAGAGCATAAACACAGCCGGAAAAGCCGTACCGGCTGCAGCATACTGATCCTGTCCGGTCTGGATCTCGTTATTGCTGATCTGCTTTGCGCGGCTCACGATATCGGAAAGACCATACGGCTGCAGTGCATCCTGCAGCTCATACCGGACATCCTCATAGGTGTATCCGCTTTTAAGCCGGAAGCCGAGCTCGTTGACGATTCCCTTCCTGCCGGTCATTTCTTCCAGCTTCCCCTTGTTTACGGCTGCAATATCGTAAAGCAGCGGATCTGATATGGATGCCGCACTGTCAGCAAATACCGACAGATACTCCGGTTCGGTCACATAGCGCCGGTAGGTAAAATTACTGGCTTTGCCGTTAAGAACCAGCTGTACAGGATCGCCCTCCTTTAATTTATAGGCATCCGACATGCCGCTGCCAACCAGTATATCATCTACGCCGAATGCAGGAATGACGCCTCCGGATTCCATGCGGTTCAGACTGTCCTCCGGTGTAAAAGCCATAAGATGCATGACAATAATATCCTGCGTATCCTCCCGCAAATAACGCGCATTCGCAGTCTGTCTCCCGAACGCAGTCTCGATGCCGTCCAGATCTTCCAGCTGCTTCAGCTGATCCTCCGGCATGCCTTCCACAGTGGCAAAAACATCCGCAAAGTCATTGCTGTCATAATAGACCTGCATGCTTCTCCGGATATTGATGAGATAATCTGCCATCGCAACATAGACCATCATTCCGAGTGCAATAATACAGACTGCACCCAGATATGGTGCCTTATTATTCAATATACCTCTCAGGACATTCCTGAAATACATTCTCATTACCACTGTACCTCATCCGGTGTCAAAGGCTTTTCATGTGCTTCAATCCGCTCGATTCTGCCGTCTCTGAAATAGAATACCCTGTCGGCAATCTGGGCAATATCCGCATTATGCGTAATAACAATGACTGTTTTCCCGTATTCTCTGTTGAAGGCCAGCAGCAGTTTGAGGATCTCCACACCGGTCTTGATATCCAGCGCGCCGGTAGGCTCATCGCAGAGCAGCAGATCCGGATTTTTGCAGATGGCTCTCGCAATGGCAACCCGCTGCTGCTGTCCGCCGCTCATACGGCTTGGATAATGATCCCGGCGATCCTTAAGACCTACCTTTTCAAGAAGTTCCTCACAGTTCAGCGGATTTCCGGAAAGCTGCGCCGCCAGCTCAATATTCTCATAAGCCGTCAGATTGGGCATCAGATTGTAAAACTGGAAAATAAAGCCGATATGATCCCGGCGGTAATCTGTAAGCTGCTTAAGACTCAGCCCCTGCAGTGCCTTCCCGTTGTAGTAAAGCTCGCCGCCTGAAAGCGTATCTATCCCGCCGATAATATTGACCATGGTACTTTTTCCCGAGCCGGAAGGTCCCAGCACAACAACAAACTCTCCCTCATTGATGGAAAGCGTTACCCCGTTAAGAGCATGTACAACCACTTCTCCGAGATCATATTCTTTGGTTATGTTCTTTGCTTCAATCAGTACGCCCATATAAGCACCTGCAGTATTCTGTCCGGATCCGGTCATTTACAGAAATTATAATTATATCATATACTTTAATGACAACAGATGTCCAACAAGGCCGCGGCAGAGGCTTCCGTTTTTCTGCTGCAGGAAACTCTTATCGTCAAAAGGAAGAAGGGAAAACAGCTGTGTAGATAGAGCCATGCTTTAAATTCACAAAAAAAATTACTTCCGCTTCAAGCGGCAGTACTTTTTTAAACAGCAGTCTTTCCTGTGATATTTAAGAATTTCCGGCACTGTTTCTTTTTTTTGCACGGTAAAAAAGCGTAACTGCTCCCGGCCCGAGATGTGCACCGACAACCGGTCCGACCGAAGCCGTCCGGATTTCTCTGACCGTCACGCCGCTTTTAAGGATGACTTCCTTCAGCTGCTCTGCGTCCTCCGGACAGTCACTGTGGCAGATCAGCACGGACTGCGTTTCAGGCTCGACAATATTTTCTGCAAAGCATTCCGCCATCTTGCGGAAGCTTGCCTGTCTCCCCCGCACACGGTAGAGTGCAGGCAGATGTCCCTCCGCATCAATATTTCCGACCGGCTTCAGGTTCAGCGCCGTTCCGAAATAAGCACTGGCAGCCTTGACCCGGCCGCCCTTTTTAAGATACATCAGGTCATTGACGGTCCAGTAGTATGCAAAAGTAAGGCAGTTCTCACGGCACCAGTCAGCATTCGCTTCAAGAGACATGCCCTGCGCACGGTTTTCCGCTGCTGCAAGTGCAAACAGCCCCTCACCGCCGGTTGCACCGAGAGAGTCGATGGCACAGATCCTGCGGTCCGGAAAATCATCCGCCAGTTCTGCAAGCGCAATCCGGCAGGAATTATAGGTACCCGACATCCCGCTGGAAAATGCGATGTAAAGTATATCCTGACCCCGCGCAAGAACCGGCGTAAAGAAATCGAGATAATCCTGCGGCGTAATCTGACTTGTGCTCGGCATTGCACCCTCACGGATCTTCCGGTAAAAAACATCTGCGGTCATGTTTCTGTAGTCCGCATAATGGAGAAACGACATATCCCCCATATTTACCGCCATGGGTATAACCTCTATCCCGGCCTGTTCCGCTGCACCCGGCACAAAATCGGCGGCTGCATCTGTTACAACGATATATGGCTGTTCCATAATACCTCTTTCATATTTAATAATGAACGATTAAATGTTTTTATCATTATAGCGGAAAATCCGTCATACTTCAACATCCGATCATTCCATCTGGTCATTCCGCCTGAACATGACTGGATGTCCCCTCCGGAGTGACCGTTCTTTATGTACTTGCCGCCTGCAGAATTC
>CAZPEW010000074.1:1870-10196 GCA_964585695.1 uncultured Lachnospiraceae bacterium | reverse complement strand
GGGACTTCAGTCCTTCTGCATTCCGGGTTCTGTGGCAGACAACCGTAAGGTCGGTCTCGGACACGGCAATCTGGGCAAGATGCTGCTTTCCGAGGATACAGAGTGCTTCTGTTTCCTTGCAGGCCACGAGTCATTCGCAGCTGCAGAGGGTGCAATCGGTATCGCAAACAACGCAAACAAGGTTCGTAAGAATCCGCTCCGTGTAATTCTGAATGGTCTTGGCAAGGATGCCGCAAAGGTTATCTCCAGAATCAACGGATTTACATTTGTTGAGACAGATTATGATCCTTATACAAATACAGTCAAGGAAGTTTCCAGAATTTCCTATTCGGACGGCCCGAGAGCAAAGGTTAACTGCTATGGTGCCAACTCCGTACCGGAAGGTGTTGCAATCATGTGGAAGGAGAATGTTGATGTTTCCATTACCGGCAACTCAACCAACCCTACACGTTTCCAGCATCCTGTAGCAGGTACCTACAAGAAGGAAAGACTGGAAGCCGGAAAGAAGTATTTCTCCGTAGCATCAGGCGGCGGTACGGGACGTACTCTGCACCCGGACAACATGGCAGCAGGTCCTGCTTCCTACGGTATGACAGATACCATGGGCCGTATGCATTCGGATGCGCAGTTTGCAGGTTCTTCCTCTGTGCCTGCCCATGTTGAAATGATGGGTCTGATCGGTATGGGTAACAACCCTATGGTCGGCGCTACTGTATCTGTAGCTGTAGCAGTTGAGGAAGCCGCTAAAAACGGCAAGTTCTAAGGATTTTCAAAACCGCTCCGGTTTTTCCGGAGCGGTTTTTTAATAGGACGGGCAATACCGTCCGGCTGCGGAAATACTTTGGCAGGAGGGATATCCATATGTATTTTACCTGTTCTTATTTATCTCCGATCGGGCTTCTGTATCTGGAGAGTGACGGCGAATGTCTCACCGGGCTGTACCTTGCGGAGGGACGGCAAGCCGGAAGCGATGCAGTGCGCGGACGCTGCTGTGCGGGAGTAAACGGAAAGGGTTCCGCTCCGACAGGAGCTATGCCGGAAATCCTGCGGCAGGCAGCGGAGTGGCTGAACCGGTATTTTGCGGGAGAGAAACCGCTGCCGGGAGAACTTCCGCTGCGGCCGGCGGGGAGTGATTTCCAGAAAGAAGTGTGCAGGAAGCTCTGCGAAATACCCTATGGAGCGCTTGCTACGTATGGGGAGATAGCGGCTTCCTTTGCGGAAGATCACGCTCATAAACGTATGTCTGCACAGGCTGTAGGCGGTGCGGTCGGTCGGAATCCGATTTCCATTATTATTCCCTGCCACAGAGTCATCGGCAGCGGCGGAAATCTGACCGGTTATGGCGGCGGACTCAGAAACAAGCTCTGGCTTTTAAGACATGAGGGGGTAGATACGGAGAAGCTGCGCCTGCCGGCGCATTTACCGTCCTGGGATCATTCGCTGCAAGGCTGACTGGAGGACGCTTTGACCGGCAGATTTCACTGCGGTGTGCCCGGATAATAAGATTGTGCAAAATACAGCTTGCATTATAAGTTAGCCTGTGCTACATTGATTTCCGAAACATCTGAGAAATCTCTCAGATCATAAAATGTAATACGCAGCGGTTTTTCGGGAACTGAAAAAAAAGGACCCGGACCGGCCGCGGAATTACGACTTTGAGGCAGGTGAGATTCCTGACCGGCGGTATAGTCCGCAAACCAGTAATGGCCGATCCGGTGTGATTCCGGAACCGACGGTATTCCCCGTGGGGGTAAGTCCGGATGAGAAAAGGAGAAGCTATGAACAACATGCAATCTGCAGCCGGCACAAAAAGTGCCTCTATGGTCCGTACCAGAAAGATGGTTATGGTCGGCATGCTCGGTGCAATCAGCACCATTCTGATGTATTTTGATTTTCCCGTACCCCTTGCCCCTGGCTTTATCAAAATGGATTTTTCCGAGCTTCCGGTTATCATCGGCGGCTTTCTTCTCGGACCGGTTTCCGGCGCGGCAGTGGCATTTTTAAAGGTACTGCTCCGGTTTATCCTGAAGGGAACGGATACCATGGGTGTGGGGGAATTTTCCAATCTCCTCGGAAGCCTGGCCTATGTACTGCCTGCGGCACTGTTCTATAAGCATTTAAAGACCAGAAGAAGTGCAGAATACGGTCTGCTTGCAGGTACGGTAACAACGAGTATCGTGATGGTGCTTGCCAATGCAGCCTTTGTTTTTCCGCTGTACATAAAGCTTTTCGGTATGACGTCAGATGCCATCGTCAAGATGGGCAGTGCGGTAAATCCGCTGGTAAATAATATGTTTACACTGATGGTCTTTTCCATTCTTCCGTTCAACCTGTTTAAATACGGTGTGATTTCCATCCTCACGCTTCTGGTTTATAAGAAAATCTCAAGAGCATACAAGAGCTTCAAGTAAGAGAAATCCCGATCATAAGGATGCAGCGGCTGTCACCGGAAGGTGACAGCCTTTTTTCTGTCCACGCACACCGGCGGGGAGAAAAACCGGCATGTACAGGCCGCATCGTCTGACTGTGCTGCGGCAGCAGCTGCAAGAACATAGAATTTTCACATTTTGGACAAAATTAGGACACGATTGGTGACTATTCTTCTTTTTGGTTAGAAAGGTTTTATAAAAATTTTATAAGTTATCAAGGAGAGTACATCATGAGAGAGCAGAGTAAGAAAAGGACCCATGCGGGCAGCTGGATTGCACTTCTGATCACAGCAGGAATGATGCTTCTAATGTCGGTCACAGCATTCGCGGCAGGTGGCGTAGAGATGAGCACAAGCTATCCGGGCATCAGCGCAAAACCCGGAGATACCATAAACTTTTCCCTTGATTTTGCGAATGCCGGCGCCGGTGTAAACATGGCGCTGACAGCAGATTCCGTGCCGGACGGCTGGAAGACTTATTTTGAGGGCAACGGCAGCCAGATCAGCAATGTTTATGTAAAGAACGGTGCGAATGCTGGCCTTGCAACATTCAATGCGGAGATCCCGGCGGATGCCAAGAACGGTGCTTATACAATGAATCTGCATGCAAACGGTGCAGGTGCGGATTCGTCAATTGCACTGACCATCAACATCAATGAGGAGGATGTCGGAAGCAGCAAACTGACTACGGAATATGCAGAGCAGTCAGGTGCATCAGGCAGTGCATTTACCTTTTCAACGACTGTACAGAACAACTCTTCCAACAAGCAGTCCTTCAGCTTTTCATCCAAGGCTCCGGATGGGTGGAAGGTGACCTTTAAGCCGTCAGGCCAGTCCAGCGAGGTTTCCGCAGTGGATGTAGATGCACACGGATCACAGGTCATGTCCGTGTCGGTTACACCTCCGACAGATGTGGCAGCCGGTGATTACAAGATTCCGGTTTCGGCTATTTCCGGAAGCGAAACACTGGATACAGAGCTGAAAGTAACGATTACAGGCAAATATGAGCTGAAGGTGCAGACACCGAACCAGGTACTGAGCTTCAATGCGGTTTCCAATAAGAAAACTGCGGTTACCGTGGATGTGGTAAACAACGGCAATATTGATCTCCAGAACATCAACCTGAGCGCAGAAGCGCCGACAGACTGGAATGTAGAATTCTCGGAGAGCACCATCGATGCACTGCAGGCAGGACAGACCAAGGAAGTAACCATGTATGTCACACCTTCCAAGGATGCGCTGAGCGGAGATTATGTCTTTAATGTTACGGCAAAGAGCACGGATGCGACAGATACAGAAACCTTCCGTACAACCGTAAAGACACAGACCAGCTGGGGTATCTTTGCCGCGGCACTGATCATCGTTATCATCGGCGGTGTGGCTGCTGTATTCCATAAATACGGGAGGCACTGATTATGAGTGCTGAAACCATTATTAAAACCACGGATCTGACAAAGCAGTACGGCGATGTCACGGCGGTGGATGCACTGAATCTGGAGATCCGGCGGGGAGAGGTTTTCGGCCTGCTCGGCCCGAATGGTGCCGGCAAGACCACAACGACACTGATGCTTCTGGGACTGACCGATCCGACATACGGCAAGGCGGAGATCAAGAACTTTGACTGTACGAGGGATCCGCTTTCCGTTAAAAAGATTGTCGGGTATCTGCCGGATAATGTCGGCTTTTATCCGGATATGACCGGTATGCAGAATCTGATTTTCAGCGGTATGATGAACGGTCTTACGGAAAAGGAAAGCAGGGAAAGAGCCGACAGGCTCCTGGAAAGAGTCGGCATGACCTATGCCTGCGAACGTAAGGCAGGCACGTATTCGCGCGGTATGCGGCAGAGGCTGGGCATTGCCGATGTTCTGATGAAGGATCCGGAGATTATCATCATGGATGAGCCGACACTGGGCATCGATCCGGTCGGCATGCGGGAGCTGACGCGGCTTATACGCGATCTCTCGGTAAAGGATGGGAGAACCATCCTGATTTCCTCGCATGAGCTTTACCAGATCCAGGCGATTTCCGACCGTGTCGGCATCTTTGTCAAGGGCAGTCTGATTGCCTGCGGCCGCATCGAGGAGCTCGGAGAGCAGCTTAAAAATGAAGGCCTCTATATGATAGACATTCGTGTGGATACCATGGATGAAAAACTGATGGGGATTATCCGCGGGATTGAGAGTGTCCGTTCCATCGGCAGAAAAACAGACGGAACCTTGCATATCGAATCCGGGCAGGATATCCGGAAACCGCTTCTGTCAACACTCCTGCAGAATGACTACACACTGACGGAGCTGCGTGAGCGCGGCGGTGATCTGGATGAGATTTATCGGAAATATTTTGAGAAAGCGGGGGAGGATAATGACAACAGCGTCCACGACAATAAAGAACCAAAAGCCGGGATTAAAGGACATCTGGCAGGACTTTTTGCAGAAAAGAAACAGTGAGGATGCAAAGACAAACCGGATCGGCTTCCGTGTACTGTATAAAAAGGAGCTGGCGGATCATCTCGAGAGCATCCGGCTGATGATCATGCTGATTCTCCTGATCTTTGTGACATTTGCGAGTTTCAGCGGCGCCGTGGGAAATCTGTCCGAGGCCATGAAGGATTCCTCGGAATTCAATTTCCTTAAGATATTTACAACTTCAGGAACCTCAACCTATTCCTTTGCGGCTTTTATAGGTTTCCTGGGGCCGCTTTTCGGAATCATGCTGGGCTTTGATGCCATCAATAATGAGCAGGCGCAGGGCACACTGAACCGCCTTGCAGCGCAGCCGATTTACCGTGATACGATCATCAACGCAAAATTCCTCGCAGGTGCATCAGTCATTTTCATGACAATTTTTGCACTGATCGGAATGATGTGCGGGGTAGGGCTGATCCGCACCGGCATTGTACCGCAGCCGGAGGAATTCGCCAGAATCTTTGTTTTTGTGCTTTTCAGCGGTCTCTATATATCCGTCTGGCTGGCACTTGCCATTCTGTTTTCGGTTGTCTGCCGGCATGCCGCAACAGCAGCGCTTTCCAGTGTTGCGATCTGGCTGTTCCTGACACTTTTCATCGGACTTGTGGCAAGCGGTTTTGCAGGACTTGTATACCCGCTGACCGGTGCATCCGCACAGGCCAACGTTTTAAACAACTATGCGCTGCAGGTGGGCTTCAGCAGGATTTCCCCGTACTATCTGTATACGGAGGCGATTTCCACGATCATGAATCCGAATGTCCGTTCCCTTAACATTGTTTCGCTGATGCAGCAGTCGCAGAACGGAGCGATTGCAAGCTATCTGTCACTGGGGCAGAGCCTGATGCTGATCTGGCCGCAGGTCATTGCACTGTTTGCGATGGCATCCATCGGATTTGCCGCTGCATATATCAGTTTTATGAGGAGAGAAATAAGAGCCTGAACAGAGAAAACCCTATGCCTGAAAGCCTGCACGGCTTTCAGGCTGTTTCTTTTTCTAGTCTTTCATGCATGATGTACATGACGATCAGAATGAGCAGGAGATAAACCGGGTAAAGTGCGGAGGAAATATTCTGCGCGATCCAGCCAAAAATGGTCGGCATGATGCAGGTACCGATATAGGCACTGGCCATCTGGACACCGATGATTGCCTGGGAGCGGTCCGCGCCGAAGTGAGCCGGTGTTGAGTGGATTACGGAAGGATAGATCGGAGCGCAGCCGAGGCCGATCAGGATAAGCCCGATGAGTGCGGCACCCGGACCGAGAGGCAGGAGAAGCACCAGAAGTCCGAGGAGGATGATTCCCTGTCCGAGGCGGATCATCTGTGCGTCGCGCAGGGCGAAGGTTATAAAGCCGCTGACTGCCCGGCCTCCGGTGATGCCGATGTAAAAGAGCGCAGCATACCCGGCAGCGGTTTCCGGTGTAAGACCGTAATGCAGTACAAAATAACTGGCAGCCCAGAGACCGGTGGTCTGCTCGAGTGCACAGTAACAGAAAAAGCAGAGCATGACAGCCTTTGCGCCCGGGATCCTGAGGATCTCCGGCAGAGTCAGCACCTTGTGCGGCGTACCGTCAGCTGCAGCGGGATTTCCTGCTGCGTCTGTCTGTGCGCTCTTTTTCTGCCAGAGCGGAAGGCTCAGGAACAGGATAAGCGTGAGGCCGATCTGCAGGACTGAAATGATGCGGTAGCCGGTATGGTAGGTGCCGCCGCCGGACAGCGCTGCCCCCATGATGTACGGCCCGATGCTTGCACCGACGCCCCACATGCAGTGCAGCCAGCTCATATGGCTGCTTTTATAGTGCAGAGCGACATAGTTGTTGAGGGAAGCATCCACGGAGCCTGCGCCGAGTCCGTACGGAACTGCCCAGAGAGCGAGCACCGGGAAGCTTCTGCTGATGGAAAAGCCGAAAAGCGCAATGGCGGTGGTCAGCACACTGAGCGCGGTGACTTTGCCGGTGCCGAGTGCGCTTGTCAGGCGGTCGCTCTGCAGGCTGGAGACAACGGTGCCGAGTGCGATGATCATGGAAATAATGCCGGCATAGGAAACCGGAACATGCAAAGCAGGATACATGCTTGGCCATGCAGAGCCGAGCAGAGAATCCGGGAGACCGAGACTGATGAATGAGAGATAGATGACTGCAAGCAATAATTGAACCATATTGAATTCCTTTCCTGAAACTGCTATGATTATATCATCTTAAAAAGTGCGAAAGTATAACAGAACAGACAGAATCCTATGATAAAACCACCATTTTCCGGAAAGGCATAAATTATGGAAGCGACAGAATGCAGCGCAGTAGTGGATCAGAGCGGAAGAGAGCTGCAGCAGCATGGCAGCATGGAATTCCCGATTGCCTGCTACAGTGATGACCTGACCCGTGAGGAGGTTCCGTGGCACTGGCATGATGAGCTGGAGCTCGCGGTCGTTACAGAGGGCAGTATTGAATTTAAAGCAGAAACGGAAAGCATCCGCATGCGGAAAGGGGACGGCTGCTTTATCAATTCCGGCTGTCTTCATGCGGCTTTTAATGCGGCGGATCAGGCAGCCGTAAGAGACGGTGCAGCATGTCATCTGCATTCGATCGTGTTTCATCCGCGGCTTGTAGGCGGTACGGACAACAGTGTTTTCTGGGAGACCTATATCCATCCGCTGATGGATAACCAGTCGATGAAAAGCCTCTATCTGAATCATGAGACGACCTGGCAGCATGAGATTATCAGTCTGACAGAATCTGCCTGGCGGAACTGTACGGACGAGCCGGCAGGCTATGAGTTTTCCGTGCGCGACGATCTCTCGAGGATCGTTTTTCTCCTGACCTTGAATGACAGAGGGGAGAAGCGTGCATCTGCAAAGGAGCTGCGCGACATGAACCGCATGAAAAGGATGCTTGCCTATATAGAGGAGAATGTTTCCACCGAGCTGGACATCCGCAGGATTGCGGAATGCGCCGCACTGAGCGAGAGCGAATGTCTCCGCTGCTTCCATATGACAATCGGAACCACGCCGATCCAGTATCTTAAGAATTACCGCATCAGAAAAGCCGCAGAGCTCCTGCGGACGACGGATCAGAAAATCGTCGATATCGCAGTAGAATGCGGCTTCCAGGATATGAGTTATTTTGCAAAGACATTCCGCCTGATGAAGGGCTGTACACCCACGGAATACAGGCAGATACAGAGGTAGATCCGCAGATACCGGCAGCAGTGCTCCGGCCTCGCGTATGCGGTCCGGCTGGCTTTCTGCAATATGCCCCGGTGTCCGGAGCCGCTCCGGTCTCGCGTATTGCAGTCCGGCTAGCGCATGTTCGGCCATAATTTCCGGATGGTTTCGTCCGGGTAGGTGTCGTCAAGGTAGACCTCGATGGCATTCGCGGGGACAGGGGATGTTTTGCGGAGATTTCCGCGGATCATGACGGCAGCGGTAAGCAGGAT
>CAZPEW010000074.1:0-1860 GCA_964585695.1 uncultured Lachnospiraceae bacterium | reverse complement strand
CCAGGGACATCAGGAGGAGCAGCGACCAGGTCAGGATCTTTCCGAGGAGCGGCGGGATTCTCTCGATGAAACTGCTGAGGCGCGGGTAGCAGAACTTTACCCACACAAGAGACAGGATGCCCCAGAAGATCATGAAAAGAAGGTTGGTTCTGCCGCCGATATTGAACTTCATGTCACTGTAATCCCAGAAAACCTTTCCGAATACAACCTGCGTAAAGACAGAACAGAGATATTCGTAGGTTCCGCCGAGGAAAAAGCCGCCGATAAAGATATAGCGGTCCTCCTTGCTGCGCAGACGGATCAGGACAACGGTCAGGATGGCGGCGCCGATGCCCCAGACAACGCTGAAGGGACCGAATACCAGACTGGAGCGGCGCATCCAGACATGGCTTACGCCGTGTACAAAAAGCGTTTCGATGATGTCTCCGAGCAGTGCCGAGATCAGAAATACCCAGAAAATCTTGTCAAAGCCGAGTCCCGGCGCAAAGGTGATGCCCTCCCGGATCAGAGCATCATCGGAATAGTTCTGCAGGCTGCCCTCGGTAAGAACCGGGTATGCTTTTTCCAGACGCTTCCAGATCAGGAGATAAATGCTGTAGCCGATGGTCCGTTTGGTCTCCCGCGGATCTCTTTTCAGAAGTTCTGATTTCCGGTAGTGCTTTGCCGCAAAGGCGGTAAAAAGCACAAACAGGAAATCCAGCAGGAAAAGGATCAGAAGGATGCGGCAGACAAGACGGAGGAGAGAGAGCGGCAGCAGAGAGACGGCTGCATAAATGAACGGATGGACCAGCTGCAGCGTCATAAAGAACAGTGCGGCGGCACCCAGTGAAATCAGCAGTCCGCGGAGTCTGCCGGACAAGGCGGTAAGCCCGATATAGTCCCATACGGGTCTCCCTACGAAGCGTCTTGTGATATGGCCTCCGATGGTATCGATCACGGTGGCGATGGAGTAGCACATGATGAAATGGAAAACCGGCGTATCCTGGCTGCCCGAGGAAGTGACAATCATGAGAACCATGATGATGCCGTAGGAAATACAGATCGGCGCATTGAAGATACCGCGGTTTCCGAAGCGGTGACGTGAGACAGCCAGCACGGAAACCTCGATGCACCAGCCGAGGAATGAATAAATAAAGAAGTAAAGTATCAGATCCAGTCCGTTATAAAGCATAGATTCCCCCTGTTATATATTTAAGAAAGCTGTCCTGTAAAGTACGCGAATGCAGACGGGATCGGGTATTTCTCATGGAGTGCCTGCAGGTCGGCAAGAAAAACCGAGTCAGACTGCAGCGGCTTCAGTTCATCTGCAAGAACCTCGTATCCCCGCATCTGCCATTCCTTGTGCGTGAAAATATGTTTTGCATCCGGCAGACGCCGGATCCGGAGCGGTGCAAAGCCGAGGCTTTTGAGACTAGCAAGTGCCTCCGCCTCGGTAAGGCTGCCGGGGACATTCGGATATTCATAGAGGCCTGCCAGAAGTCCATGCGGCGGGCGTTTGCGGAGCGCGATTTTTTCCGCGTCATGGATCAGGAATACCGTATGCAGCTCGACCGGGCGGGGCTTTTTTTCTGTCCGTACCGGATAGTCCGGAGCGTTTCCTGTCCGGAATGCCTTGCAGAAACCGGAGAGCGGGCACGCACCGCAGGACGGGACTGCATTCGGGAGACAGACCGCGGCGCCGAGATCCATCAGCGCCTGGTTGAAATCTCCGGGGGCCTCTCCGGACATCCGCAGCAGGAAATAGTCACCGGCAAGCTTTTTTGCCTCCGGTGTCCGGATATCCGCAGGGTAGGTCTCAAGCCTTGCATAAACGCGCAGGAGATTTCCGTCGACTGCAGGGACACGCTCGGAAAAGGCTAT
>CAZPEW010000073.1:2266-10314 GCA_964585695.1 uncultured Lachnospiraceae bacterium | reverse complement strand
AAACTCATCAGAAAAAGCAGGCTTGTTTTCAATGATCTTCATTTCAGGCCTGTTCTGACCGGGGGATCAGCCTGATTTTTTCCAAAACAGCAGGCCTAATGAGAGAAATTTACCTTCACGGCCTGTTATCGATTTCCGCCTGGATTCTCCGCCAAGACTTTTTCATAATTTTCCGCTGTGATTTCTGTGACGACGGCGCTTTCTTTCCGGTCATTCATTGTGATAGAATATTTGCAACTATTTGAGGAAGGAAAGGAGCTCTTTATGAAACGTAATTTCACGAAACCTTTGTCTGCAGCTGCGTGTCTCGGTATTTTCTGCCTTGGCGTCGCTGCTTGTACCGGTGCTGCTGCAAATCAGGCAGAAGCCGCAGGCAAGGCTGCGCAGATTAATACAGAAACCCAGGCCGGTCCAGGCGTACAGCTTTCTGCAGGTAATGCAGGTACAGGCGCAAACTCCGCAAATACATCCGGCAGTACATCTTCTGCAGATCTCAAACTGTTCCAAATGCTTGATTTCAGCAAAAATACCATTTACAGCCCGTACAGTTTTGCAGATGCCATGCACCTCGTTTACCCGGCTGCAGGCGGCACCACCAAAGCCGAGCTTGAGAATGCACTTGGCTTCAATGCAGATACAACCGCAGCTTTTGATGCTTATGACAAATCCATGTCTCTGGATAAAGACGGCTATGGTCTCTCCATAGCCAACCGCGCTTTCCTGAACCAGAACAAGGCCGGCCTCGTCAATACCTCCGTGATTCCGAATGCAATGGTGCAGCAGATTCCGATGAACAGCGAGGGACAGTCCGCCATTGACAGATTCGTGAATGAGCAGACGCGCGGCATGATTCCGACAATGGACTGCGGTCTGGATGAATCACAGGTCATGGTTCTGATGAATGCGCTGTATTTCAACAGACTCTGGGCTGACAGCAGCTACAGCGGCTATGATAAAGATACGCAGAAGCTCGTATGGACCGACGGCACAGCAAGGACAGCATTCGGCGGTTCAGCCGCACTCACAGATATCAAGGAAGTGAATTCCAATATCGATGCAATCCGCATTCCATATAAAAAGAGCGCTGACACAGAGCATCAGTTCAGCCTGATTGCTATCTGTGACAGCGACTCCGTTTCGGGTACGCATGTTTATGATTATGTCCGCCAGCTCACACCGGAAGCCTTTGACCGGCTGGTTGATTTCAGCAATAACAATGCAATCCCGTATGACGAGGCTGATTTTGTACTGCCGGAATTCACCATCGAGAACACTCATATCCTGACAGATGCCGCGAGGTCTCTCGGACTCGGCACCGCACTTTCCGGCGGCGCCGATTTTGCGAAGCTCGGACCGGTCTATATTTCCGAGATCCTGCAGAAAGCCAAGATTGAGGTCACAAAGGAAGGCACCAAAGCTGCTGCAGCAACCGGACTGATCATGAAGACTACTTCTTTAATAGAAAATGAACCTACCGTAAAGCATGTTTCCGCCGACTCCTATTTTGTATATGTACTGCGTGATGAAACAGCCGGCAGAAATCTCTTCATCGGCTCAGTTGCCAATCCGCAGAAATAACTGCGCTGCGGCAGACCTGTTTCATCTGCCATTCCGTATCCCGGAGCCATCCGCTTCCCGGAACTGCCTTCTGGCCTGCAGACCAGAAAACATCTGCCGCTCCCGGCGTTATTGTATATTTATCCGTGTCTGTATCCCTCGGGGTTCTGCTGCTGCCAGCGATAAGCGTCGCGGCACATGTCCTCGAGGGTTTTTTCTGCCTTCCAATGAAGCTCGCGCAGTGCCTTCCCGGTATCTGCATAGCAGACCGGAACATCTCCGGGACGGCGCGGGCGGAACTCACAGCGGATGCGGACAGCATTCGCGGCCTCAAAGGCATGCACCAGTTCCAGGATGGAGCAGCCGCGGCCGGTGCCGAGGTTGTACGCCTCAAACAGTGCCTTCTCCTGCAGCAGCTTCTTAAGCGCGGCAACATGGCCGGCTGCAAGGTCTGTTACGTGAATGAAGTCGCGGATGCAGGTACCGTCAGGCGTATCATAATCATTCCCATATACGCTTAAAAACGGATATTTTCCGATTGCGACCTGGGTCACGAACGGCAGCAGATTCGCAGGGACACCATGCGGGTCCTCGCCGATTCTGCCGGACGGATGCGCACCGACCGGATTAAAATAGCGGAGCAGAACGACACTGCTCTCCGGTGCCGCCTGGTGGATGTCCATGAGGATATCTTCCAGCATAGCCTTGCTGCGGCCGTACGGGCTCGTGATATTCCCGTGCGGGCAGGTTTCCGGAATCGGAACTTCCGCCGGCATTCCGTACACAGTCGCGCTGGATGAAAAGACCAGCTTGCTTACGTTGAATTCTTTCATGACCTCGCATAGGACGAGTGTACTGAGAATGTTGTTGTGGTAATATTCCATCGGCCGGAATACGGATTCAGCGACGGCCTTAAAGCCCGCAAAATGAATGACCGCATCCAGCCGGTTCTCACGGAACACCCGCCGCACTGCCTCCCGGCTCTGCAGATCCGCCTTGTAAAAGCGGAGTTCCCTGCCGGTGATTTCCTGTACACGGCGCAGGGACTCGCCGTCTGCATTGGAAAGATTGTCAATTGCCACCACATCATATCCTGCTTCCAGGAGTGCTGCGCATGTGTGGCTGCCGAGGTAGCCGGCCCCTCCGGTCACTAGTATCGCCATATCAGTCCCCCATTCTGTCCCGGTTCAGCTGCGGATTCCGCATCTATCCCGGTCTGATCTCGATTTCCGCATCCATTCCGGTCTGATCCTGATTTCCGCATCCATCCCAGTCTGATCTCGATTTCTGTATCCATCCCGGTCTAACTCCGGATTTCCGCAACGGCAAAAAACGCTGGCTGATGGAAATCCGGCGCCGGCGTTCTGATTTCAGTAAAGCTTCCGAAATGAACCGGAGGCTGCTTCTCACTGATCTTGTAAAAATTGCAGAAGAAGTACGGCTGCATGCGCAGTACCTCTTCTGTTTTAAAGTCATAAACATGGTCTGTCACTGCGAATGGAACCATCAGCGACATTGTCCAGCTTTCTTCCGCCGGGTCTACCCTGCACCGGATCACCCGATAAAGCTCTTCCGGCAGCAGCCGTCGGCTGCTTTTGTTGTCTCCGACTCCGGCATGCAGAATGCCGGCTGCATTCACCTCCAGATTAATATAAGGCTGCTGCAGATTAAGCGGTTTGCCCGCCATGGCTTCTGCTGCCGAAATTTTTCCGGCAGTCGAACTCTCCCATTCCGTCTCATGCAGCATGTCTGCGGCAGCATCCGCAGCAGATGCAGTTCTGCGGATCGCATGCATCAGGCTGAGAGGCGGCATCTGGAGGAAGAATTCCATTGCAGAATCCTCCCAGACAGGCCCGCCGCGGCTGGTTGTTACGCACACCGGCGGCTTCTCCTCACAGGTCATCCGGAGGAAGAAGGCCTGGTTCCGGAGGATTGCCAGCTGCCCGTATACTGCGGGACGGTATTCTCCGCCCCAGTTATACTGATCAACCTTAAAGACCGGGCGCTGCTCCAGCATCTCCTCACATCTGATCACCGCCGCAGGATACGCCTTCCTCGGATTTACACCGATGGTCTTTTTTAAATTTCTCTGATGATTTGTTCCATTTGTGCCCATTTTTTCTCCATGTCCGCAACGAGACCGAACTGTGTCCTGCAGCGATCCAGGTTGTGTCCCTCCCGTGAGATATGGAAATAACTGTCTCCGGAAAGATAATCCGTAAGGAAACGCATGCCGCATTCAAGCGTCATCAGTCTGGCCCCCTGCGGAAGCATTCTGATTTCCTGCTCCTTAAGACTGCCGTCACACCCGGTCAGGAACCCGCGCGCATATGTTTCAAAAAGCGGGAGCGACAGTGAGACTCTGGAAAGATCCTGCTCATCCTCTGCTGCCGTATTGGCACCGAAGCGGATAGAGTCACCGAAGTCAAAAATCGAGAGTCCCGGCATGATGGTATCGAGATCGATAATGCAGATTGCCTGCCCGGTCCGGTCATCAATCATAATGTTATTCAGTTTTGTGTCATTGTGCGTTACATGCAGCGGAAGCTCGCCGTTTTTAAGCATGTCCGCGGCAATACCCATATCTGCCTTACGCGCCATGACAAAATCAATTTCCGGCTGCGCTGTTTTTGCACGTCCGTATGCATCCGCTTCTACCGCTGCAGTAAAATCGCGGAAACGCTTCGGCGTATCATGGAAATGCGGGATTGTTTCCGTAAGCTCCGCCGCAGGATAATCGGTAAGCATCCTCTGGAAGTGTCCGAATGCCTTGCCGGACTGGTAAAAATCTTCCGGCTTTTTTACCTGCTCATAGCAGGTTGCGCCGTCGATGAAATCATAAATCCGCCAGTAGCCGCCCTCGGAATCAATGGTATAGGTTCTGCCGTCCTCCGCCCGCACAAGATGCAGTGTCTCGCGGGCCGGATCGCCGCCGGTCCTGATGATTTTTTCACGGAGGAAGGTGGTGACGCCCTCAATATTCCGCATAAGAGCTGCCGGATCCCTGAAAACCTCCGTATTGATACGCTGCAGAACGTATTTTTTGTCGCAGATCAGCCTGTAGGTGTCATTAATATGTCCGTTTCCATAAACCTCGCATGATTTTTCCGCACCCTCCAGCGGAAATCTGCTGATAACCTCTCTCAGCAATTCCTGTGTAATCTTTGTCTTCATCTCTTGTCCGTCCACAGCTTCTGAGGGTAAACCCCCTGATTTTTCAATGCAGCGATTGCATTTACAACAGTTGCCTTGTCCTCTTTGTAAGTCACGCCGTACCAGCGGTCGCTGCTTTTAAGCACAGTCACCTCCGCGCGGCCCGCCTCCAGGAGATCGCCGACCACAAACGGCAGGAAAAATTCGCCCTTCAGCGGATTTTCTGTTCCGACCTTCTTAAGGAAATCCGCGAATCTCTCCGACAGCTCCGCAAAGATACTCTCCGTAAATCCCCACATGTTCATGGAAACGATCGTGTCCTCCGGAAGATATTTCCACGTCTGCCCGTCATCCTCGGTATACTCCGCACGGGAACCATGCTTCTCGATCCGTACGCGCTCAACGACATCCGTGAGGTGTCCGTCTGCATCCACGGTGCAGACGCCGCGGGATACATAGCCGTTTTCTGTCAGCGTATTGTATAGCTGATAGCCGACCATGGTGTACTGGTATCTGTCTGTGTCCTGCAGTGTGACAAGCCTGTCATAGATGGTTTTGAAAGCATGTTTCCCGTAATAGTCATCCGCATTGATCACCGCAAAAGGTCCGTGGATCACGTTTCTGCAGCAGAGGATGGCATGTCCCGTACCCCAGGGTTTTTTACGTCCCTCCGGAACAGAAAAGCCCTCCGGCAGTCCGCTGTCCAGCTCCTGATATACATACTTCACATGCATATACGCGGATATGCGGTTTCCGATATGTTCCCTGAATGCCTCTTCGATTTCTTTCTTGATGATAAAGACAACGGTTTCAAAGCCTGCCTCTCTCGCATCGTAAAGAGAAAAGTCAATAATGATTTCTCCCTCATCATCCACAGCGTCAATCTGCTTCAGTCCGCCGTAGCGGCTGCCCATTCCGGCTGCCATAATAACCAGTACCGGTTTTTCCCCCATAGCAAATCCTCCTTTTGTAAAACGTACGGCTCCATCCATACATTGCGTACAGCCTGATTCCATACATCGTGTACGGCTCCATCCGTACATTCAGAAGCTTATCCCTTGATGCCGCCTGTAACACCGGCGATGATCTTGTCGGAAAGGAAAAGGTAAAGGATGAAGGTCGGCAGAAATACAATGATAACTGCCGCAAACATGCCCGCCCAGTTTCCTGTGTACTGCATGGACTGCAGCATGCCGTAAAGGCCTACTGCGACCGGCCGCAGCTTGTCCGAGTTCGCAAAAATCAGAGACAGGAAATATTCGTTCCATATATTGATGAAATTAAAGATTGTTACCGTAATGATTCCGGACTGCGCCATCGGAAACATGATGACCCAGAAGGTTCTGACCGGCGGGCATCCGTCTATGGCAGCGGCTTCCTCGTAGGTCCTCGAAATATTGGAAAAGAAGGTAAGAAGAAAAATCGTTGTATACGGAATGTTGATGCCGATATACAGAAACATCAGTGTCATCTTGCTCGTAACCACACTGTTGAGGAGACCCATATTCGCGATCACGGAAAACAGCGGCAGCACGACCATGACGATCGGCACACCCATCGCAGACACAAAACCGGTCTGGATAATCTTATTGCCGGCAAAGCGGAAACGCGACAGAACATACGCCGCCGGTGCACAGATCAGAATCAGAAGCGAGCACGAAACGATCGAATACAGCAGCGAATTCAGGAAGAAAGTTGCCACATGATTGTCGCCCCAGGCTGCCTTATAGTTCTCAAAATGCAGCCCCGTAGGGAACTTAAGCGCTTTCCCGGCAAAGATATCGCCGGTCTTGGAGAGGCTTGCCGCCAGAATCCAGCCAAGCAGTAAAAGAGTAAACAGAACCCAGATCAGTAATACGAGATAGCCGGGAAGCAGCCTGATTTCCTGCCTCCAGATAAATTTGCCTTTTCTTTCTTCCTGCATCTGCTGCCTCCTTCCTAGAACTCTATATCATCCTCTTTGATGAGGATATTGGTCAGTGTAAAAATACATACGATACAGATGCAGAGCACAATGCCGATTGCCGCCCCGTACCCGGCATTCCTTTCCGTCACCGCATTGCCTGCGCCGAAAACCTGCAGGTACAGATACTGGACGGGCACCATGGTTGCCTTGCTTGCCGTTACCGTGGAAAAAAGCTGCGACCATACAAAGAATGCTGCCGTGCTGACCGACCACATGGTAATGTTGGTTTTAAAAACACCCTTCAGCAGCGGCCTGGTAATATAGAGGAACTGCCGCGGCTTATCCGCCCCGTCGATGGTGGCCGCCTCATAGATATCCTGGCTGATCCGCTCGATCCCGCTGCTCCAGATCAGCATATGGTAGCCGATCATGCCGAAGCAGTACGCAAAAAGCAGCGCCCAGAAAAGGTGATCCGTATCCACCCACGGCGTATCCGCGAGCTTCCTGAGCCCCAGGCTCCGGAGCACGCTGGACAGCAGTCCGAATTTGGAATTGTATACATACTGCAGCCACATTGTTGCAAGCGCCACCGCACTGATGATATTCGGGAGATAGATCACCGCCCGGAAAAAGCGTTTAAAGCGAATGCCGCTGGTCAGGATGACCGCAAACAGGAGCGATACCGACAGCACAACTGCACCGCCGATCAGCCAGATCCGGAAAATATTCCACATGGCTGTCCGGAAGATCGGCGTTGCCAGCAGCTTCTGGTAATTGGCTGCCCCGACATACTGCCATAATGAAAAACGGTCTGTCACGGAATCAATCTTATAAAAGCTCATCATCACAGTTCTCACGATCGGATACAGAAACACGATCAGAAAGATCAGAACTGCCGGTGTCAGAAACAACAGGATCATTCCTTTTTGTTTTTTCATAGCTTTACTCCCTGCATTGCTGCGGTTTACAAACGATATAAATGGCGGCAGAGGTCTGTGCCGCTGCCGCCATCCAAGGCTTCCCGATATTCTGCAGCCTTTCTGTCATTTTCAAAACATCCGCTGCTGTACGCTGCTGTTTCAGAGCATACGCTTCTATGCGGTTATCTGCTGTTTCAGGGTATCCGCCGCTGTACGGTTTTCTGCTGAATCAGCGGATATTACTGTCCTGCAGCTTTCTTCATCTCGCTTACAAAGCCTGCTCCGTCGATCTGTCCGCCTGCAAGCTTGATTGCATTCTCCTGCAGAGAGGAGGTCAGATCCGCGTTGCTCTCAACGCCTGCTGCCCAGTCATAATAGGACTTGGTTGCATCAAAGTCAGCCTTGACGGTCTTAAGCTCCTCCGGCCAGCTGTCTGCATTCGCATTGTCTGTCGGCATGCTCAGAGCCTTTTCAATGAACTGCTTGTCTACGTCGCCGGTTGTGAGATAGGT
>CAZPEW010000073.1:0-2256 GCA_964585695.1 uncultured Lachnospiraceae bacterium | reverse complement strand
ACTTGAATGCTGCGTCCGCTTCCTTGCTGTCCTTGTTGATTGCGAATACCTGGTTGGAAATGTTGTTTGAAGTATTGTCATCCGTGCCGCCTTCTACCGACGGATAGTTGAAGTAGCCCCACTTGAGATCAGAAGCTACAGAATTCTTGATTTCATTCGGAAGCCAGGAACCGCAGATAATGATGGCTGCGTTGTCTGCACCGAATTCCTGATTCTGTCCTGCCGGATACTTGTTGGTTGCGATATCCTTTGAGAAATATCCCTTGGAAGCAAAGTCTGCAAAGCTGTCCGCTGCCGCCTTGACCTTAGGATCATCCCACTTGACGTTCTGCCCGTTGACTTCCTTGCCGGTAACCCGAGACTTGACGCCGTCCTGTCCGATGTATCTTGCCAGATGATAGCCGATGAAGCAGGTCATATATGCATCATCTGCCGTGATCGGTGTGATGCCGGCCGCTTTCAGCTTTGCACATGCAGCATCAAGATCTGCCCAGGTCTTTGGAGCTTCCGTCACGCCTGCCTTCTCAAACAGTGTCGAATTGTAGAAAAATCCAAAAATGGAAGGCTGATACGGAATCGAATGCAGTGTCTTGTCGCCGTTATTCGCCTGTGCATATGCATTTCTCGCAATGGCAAAAAGTGTCTTGTTGCCGTGCTGTGTCTCATAATCCTTTGCCATGTCCTCAAGGCTTAAAAGATATTTGCCCCATGAACCGTTTACACGATTGACATCCTCGTCGAATACATCGATCGTCTGCTTTGCATCCAGTGCCGGCTGCAGGCCCTCACGCTGGCCGCTTCTGCCCTTGAATTCCACATCCACCTTGATGCCGGTATCCTTGGTAAACTGTTCGGTTGCCGCCTTGATTACCTCTGCCTGCGGCTCGCCCTCACTCCACATGGACCAGTAAACCAGTGATCCGCCCTCGGATTTTGCCGCTGCCGTTGTATCTGCCGTCTTGCTCTCCGCTCCCGCTGTCGTCGCTGCCGCGCTGTCCTTGGCTGCCGCCGTCGTCGCCGCCGCTGTTGCCGCTGTTCCTCCGCCGCATGCTGCAAGAACGCCGCTCACCATGATGGCAGATAGTGCAAGTGCTGTTAATCTTGTGCGTTTCATCTTTTTCCTCCCGATTCTGTTTTCTCCCTCACAACAATTACGATTTTGCAGAGAAATTCTGTTCAATCCGTCAATTGTTCTCTCATATGCTGCTTTAATTATAGTAATATGTACTAATATAATCTTTGCACAATTCCATGTTTAATTTGCACAATCGTCCGCAGCATGCTATGCTTGCAATAAGCGCAAAAAATGCACACAGAAAACATGAATATACGGAACCATATACTTGCGAAAGTGAGGAATTCCATGGCTTATCAAAGCATCCGCCTGAACGACAGCATCTGCATCCGCAGAATCATTTCCTGCCATTACTTCCAGTACATGAGCGACTTTTCCTTCCCCGGAGAGACCCACGATTTCTGGGAATTTATTTTTGTGGACGCCGGCGAAGTAGATGTCGTTGCCGGAGACCGTCATCTTACGCTTAAGCGCGGCAACATTCTATTTCATAAGCCAAATGAATTCCATAACGTCATGGCCAACGGCAAGGTCTCGCCAAGCCTCGTCGTTATGAGCTTCATCTGTCACTCCAGATACATGAAATTCTTTGAGGAAAAACTTCTGAACGTCCAGGATACAGAAGAATACCTCCTTGCACAGATTATTTCCGAAGCCCGGAATGCCTTTGTCGGCCGCATGGATGATCCCTACCAGGAGAAGCTCAGCATCGCGTCCGCCGACACGCTGCCTTTCGGTGCAGAACAGCTGATCCATCACTATCTGGAGGAACTCCTGATCCAGCTCTACCGCCGCTATCACTCCGCCGGCCTCCCGCTCCGCACCCGTTTCATGCTTACGAATGACCTGACAAGCGGAAACCCCATCTGCATCCGCATCGTCAGATATCTGGGCGACCACCTTGATAAAACGCTCTCGATCGACCAGATCTGCCGCGACAATCTGATCGGCCGCTCACAGCTTGAGCAGCTGTTCCAGGAAGAGCACAACTGCGGCATCATCGACTTTTTCCTGCGAATGAAAATCGATACGGCCCGCAAACTGATCCGCGACAACGAGCTGAATTTCACCGACATCGCAGAACGCCTCGGCTACTCCTCCATCCACTACTTCTCCAGGCAGTGCACAAAAGTCACCAAAATGACCCCAACAGAATACGCGCAGTCCGTCAAATCCCTCTC
>CAZPEW010000072.1:0-10349 GCA_964585695.1 uncultured Lachnospiraceae bacterium | reverse complement strand
TGATCCGGCGGCAGCATCTTGTCGTCGATTTTCCGGTAAACGGATTCAACCGGCTTGATACCTGTCACCATTTCATACAGCACTGCTCCCATTGCATAAATATCCGTATAGGGTCCCTGCCGGCTTTTTCTCTGATACTGCTCCGGCGGAGCATATCCCGGCGTCAGCACAATGGTTCTGGTTTTTTCCTGCTCCGTACTGGAAAGACGCGCTGCACCAAAATCAAACAGCTTAATGGTGTGATCCTTCAAAATAAAGATATTGGCCGGTTTGATATCACGGTGGATAATCTGGACTGCATGTGTTGCTTTCAGTGCATTCAGTACTGCCTTGGTAATGCTGATGGCTGTATCGACATTGATTACCTTTCCGGCGGTTCTGGCGGATTTTATATATTCCTTCAGACTGATTCCGTCCAGGAACTCCATGATAAAATAGGCAGTGCCGTTCTCCTCAAAAAAGTCATATATATGAATGATATTCGGATGCTCATTGAATCTGGCCATCACTCTTGCTTCATTCAGAAACTCTTCCTTGCCCTTGCGGAATGCAGCATCATTTTTGGGATCATAAATATGGACTTCCTCCTCACCGCTGATCCTGCTCAGATACTGCGTCGGGAAATACTCCTTGACTGCCACCATATGAGAGAGCTCATTATCCCATGCCCGGTATACAACACCGAATCCGCCGTAGCCGACAACCGTACCGATTGTATATCTGTTTCCGTGCAGTCCGCTTCCTACGGGAAGATGATAGCTTTCCTTCTGCGGTGTCCCGGGAATAAAGCCGCAGTGCGGACATACTCCATACACAGAGTCAAATTCCTTCATGCAATTCATACATCTGATTACTGCCATATCCGTCTCCTGCCCCGTTCTGATCTTTGTCTGTGTCCTGTTCATGTATTGATAATGTCTGTCCTGATGTTTCAGGCTTTCCCGTTGGAAGCCGTTGCTGTCTTTACCTTACTGCCGGTGCTTTTCCGGGTTTCTGCTGCCGTCTGCTGTCTGGTCCTGCTCTCCGCAGAAGCAGCCGTTGCTGTTTCCGTTTCTGCCGTCGTTTCCGCTGCCGTTTCAGCCGCCGGTTCTGACTGCACCGCTGCCGAGGTTTTAATATGCGCCTTGGTCTGCGTTTCTGCCGTGCTTTCCGCAGCTGATGCTGTTTCCCGGGATACTTCCGTTCCGTTTTCCGTCATGGCCTCATTTCCTGCCTGCGGCGGGAAATCCAGGAGACCGCTGACCTTGATGACTGCCGCAAGCAGAAAGAGGAACAGCACCATAAAGAACAGAAGAATCGTCCGGCCGTTCAGGCGGGAGGTAAAGCCGGAGTCCTGATCTGCCGGCAAACTGCCTTTCCGTCCTTTCCGCCTGGCGGTTCTTCTGCCGGCAGGTGTTCCGTTCGTATTTCCGTTTGCATTTATGTTTGCGCCTCCGGCTACCGTATTAAAAGCTGCCGCATTCAGGACTGCCGGACCCGTACTTCCGTTTGCTGCACCGGTGTCAGCATTCGCGGCTCCGGCGTTACCGCCTCCGCCCGGATATTCCGTCCCGGATTTCTCCTCCAGATTATGTCCGCAGAAGGGACATACCGTTACCATCGTGCTGAACTCGCTTCCGCATGCAGGACAGACGTGCGTGTCTGTCGTCAGCGTATTATCCTGATCAGAAGCGGCCATCCCGTCCGGCCTGTAATCCAGCACGATCGCCGTTGTATTATCCTGCAGCTTTCCGCCCCGGACAGCACCGCCTGCCGCACCCTTAAGAAGCGCATCCGCTGTTTCTCCCGGATCGCTGCCTGCCTGATCCCGGAAAATCTGCGTCATCTCCTCATGACTCATATATTTGTATATTCCATCGCTGCACAGCAGGATTCTGTCTCCGCGCAGCATCTGTATCGGTGTTTTATTGATGGAAATGTAACGCAGTCCGTTCATGCCCAGATAGCTGACAAGTGCCTCTGCCTTATGTTCCCTGGCGTGATACTCCTCCTCACTGATCTCTCCCGATTTCCGCTTGCTGTCCAGCTCCATCCGGTAATTATGATCAATGGTCAGCTGCATAAGCTTCCCGCCCCGGTAAAGATAAATCCGGCTGTCTCCTACGGAAAGATAATACAGACTGTCTCCCCGGAGCAATGCAGCCACCACCGTTGTTCCGGTACGCATTGAGCGGTCGCCGTTCTCTGACATCTCCACGATATCTGCATCCATCTGCGAGGCTGCGCGGTAAAAAAACTGCGGGACCGAATCCGGTCTTGCCGCCTTATACTGCCGTTCCAGGCTCTGCGCAGCAGTCATGCTGGCTTTCTCCCCGTTTTCCATGCCTCCCATACCGTCGCAGACCATGGCAAGTACCTCACCCGGCCAGATTTCTGCTATCCGGAGACGGTCCTGCTGGGAAGCCCGCCTGCCGATTGTGCTTCTTGCGCCTGCCGCATAAAAATGCATGGCCGGTGATGTCATGTTCTGATTATCTTGCTCCATTTGCTGCGGCCTCCAGTCTCAGAATACAGTCTGATGTTTCGAATCCTACAAGAACCGGGCCGGAGGCATGCGCTACGCCGTTCTTAAGCAGCCTGCCCTCCACACGGGTTCCGTTTCTGGATTCATCCCGCAGAATCCAGCTGTGATTCTGTGAAGAATACATGATCCTGAGATGCGTTCTGCTCACCTCCGGACGAGGCAGATAAATACTGCATTTGATCTGATCCCGTCCGACTGTGTACCATACATCGGATTTGAGATTCCAGCTTCTGCCCTTTTCAGGGCCTGCAACTTCCACCGCGGATACCGGTTCTGTCCGGACCGCCTTTTTCCTCGGAAGCACCGGGAGAACCGGCGTTTTTCCGCTCCGTACTCTCTGTGCCGGTCTGACGCGTACAGGCTGTCCTACCGGAAGCGTATTTTCCTTTCCGCTGATTTCCGCAAGAAACTGCGGAACCGTCTGCGTCCTCTCCCGGTAGTTAATCAGAAGCGCATGTGCCAGCGCTGCACGGAGATATTCCGGCAGGTAGGCGATATCCGCCTCCGTAAACAGAGGCATGGCCGTATTCATACGGTCAATGGCTGTCGGTACCTTCTTCCGCAGCAAAAGAAAATACAAAGTGCCGGCCAGCGCATAAACATCGGTATAGGTTCCCTGCGGCAGATTCGTCGTATACTGCTCGAGCGGTGCAAAGCTTGGCTTTACCACAATGGAGAATTCCTGCATTTCATCGGATACCACCGTTTTTGCACTGCCGAAATCAATCAGATAGATCTGTCCGCCGCGGTCCAGCAGCATATTCTCTGGGCTGATATCCCGGTGAATGATATGTTCATTCGCATGAATCTTGCCCAGCGTATCTCCGATCCGCGAAATAATGCCGACTGCCTCCTGAATGGAATACTGACGTCCCATTTCCAGGAGATACTGTCTCAGATTGACACCGTCGATATAATCCATGGCATAATAGGCAGTATTGTTGCTCTGGAAAAAGTCAACCGCGTTCACAGTATGCTCGTACTTGCCGATGACCTTCTGCACATCATATTCCTCTCGGAAACGCTGCATGCCATGACGGTAAAGCTGTTCTGCCCTGCTCTTTGAACTGTTCAGCATGATGTATGTCCCCTGCCTCTCAAAGCCGAGAGACCGCGGTGCATATTCCTTGAGCGCCACAAACCGCATCCGCTGCAGATCCAGCGCCTTATAGGTAATGCCGAAGCCGCCCTGGCTTAGTATCCGCCCGATCACATAGCGCTGATTCATGACGGTTCCTGCGGCGAGACCGCCGCTGAAATGGTCGGACTGCTCCAGGGAATACCCGCATGCTGTGCATATCCGCCCGTTCATTGTCATCTGAAAACAGGACGGACACATTTTTCTGGAATCAAAACCTGTCATCTGTCTTTACCACCTGAAAATAAATTTGAGCATCCCTGCCCTGACGATATCTCCTGCTGCCAGCTTCCTCGGCTTTGCAATGCGGATATCATTGACAAATGTTCCGTTGGAGCTGTTCAGATCACGGATCATAACCTCATTGCTGCTGAATTCCAGTGCAAAATGCTGTTTGGAAAGCTCCTTATCATCAAAGGAATAATCACTGTTTCTGGATCTGCCGAAAATAGCGCTTCTGTCCATCGGGATCGATCCATGATATATCCTGACCTGACCCGACATTACATCCAGCTGCAGCTGCGGCTTTGATGAGGCTGCGGCCGGAAGCGGCACATATACCGGTGCCTGCACTGCCGAAGCCGGTGCGGACTGCGCTGCTGCAGGAGCATTTGCAGGAGCCGGCTGCTTCTGCTGCCCGCCGGCATCTGCCGTATTTCCTCCTGCCATCCTGAACCGCTGCCTCTCGACTTTCCTGAGCCGGGCGATCACAATAACGGCAAAAGCTGCAATAAAACCGCCTGCACAGATCAGAATAACCAGAAGCAGAAGATTCTGTGACTTTGCCGCATCTGTATCTGCAGTTTCCGCGGTTTCTGTTACCGCCTGTTCCGGTGAAACGGTAATCGAGGTTTCTCCTGTCAGCGGATTTTTTTCCATGGAACTGTCTGTAATTCCGGTCATGACAACTGTATAGGTTCCGGCAGCCAGGTGATCCGCAGCCGTCAGCGTTGCTGTACAGTCTGCCTGGTCGTAATCGGCTGCTGCAAGAGAAACCGCCTGTCCGCTTTCCGTCCGGACAGAATATGCAGAAATCCGATCGGCATTTTCCACATTTTCACTGAATACAATCCGGATTGCAGACGGTGCAGTAAAACTGCTTTCCCTGATTTCCGGCGGAACCGTATCCTTTTTCCATTTGCTGACCTGTACAGCAGTGCTGAGATTCAGCCCGTCTCCTGACTGCAGCGTCAGCGTCTGCTCTCCGATCGGCACTTCCTGTTTTCCGTAGTCAAACAGAAGGAACTGACCTGCGTTTGTATCCTCCCAGGCACTCTCAAACTGCTCTTTGCTGCTCTCTCCGGTAAAAATATACTGCTCTCCTCCGGAAGCCCTGGCAAATGCCCCGATCGCATCCGGATCTGCCTTCGGATCCCCCGGAAACTGGAAAAGATACAGCGGAAGTCCGGATTTTCCGAGCAGACTGAGCGAATCCTGTTCCGTATAGCCCGGATTCTTTGGATCTGTGAGACTCTTCATATCCTGTACACCATCCGTAAAAACGTACAGAACCCGGCGACCGGTCCCTTCAGCCGCATCGGAAAGTGCGGCAGCCTTCTGTATCGCAGCATAAAGTGCCGTGTTCTGGTCGCGGTTCGTAAGTGCTGCCAGTGTACTTTCCAGCTTCTCTGCAGAATCAATCTGCACAGGTTCTCCCGCCTCCTGACCAAAGGAAATCAGATAAAACTGGTCCGCATCTCGTTTTCCGCCATAGACCTGCCTGACCGCTTCTTTCATTTTTTCGGATTCGGCTGCAGAAATCGAGCCTGAATTGTCATACAGGAGATAAACGGTCTCCGGATCCGGATCCTCCTTTTCAGTTCCGCTCGACACCAGGGAAAGCTGTGTATTATCCGATCCCATCCTGGCCTGCAGCCCGGAAATACTGTCCTCTGCCAGCGGCTTGTTCAGAAATACCTTTACATCCGGAATTTCCGTCCGTACCTCCGAAATTTTCGTGCCTTCGTTTCCGGCCGCAAACGCAGTCCTCCGGAACAGAAAGCAAAGCATTGCCAAAGATACTGCGAGGCCTGCACGCTTCAATCCGGTATTTTTTCTGCAGCACTTCCGACTTCTCAATTCCATTTCCTCTCTCCTTTGCAGAACGGAACAAAAAGGAACGAACTGTTTCCTGCCCGCAACGTATCATTTTCCTGCAGCGGTCTTGCTTCTGTCAGCAAGGTGCCGTTAACATATGTCAGTGTCCCGGTACCCGGCACTACGGAAAAGGCGTCATTCAGACCATCGTACACAATGGAAAAATGGGTATCTCTGGATATGGTAACATCTTCTGAAACATTGATATCCATCCGCACGTCTCTTCCGATCCGGTTGAATCCCGCGTGCAGCCTGTAATCTCTGCCTCTTTCCCTGCCCCCGGTACAGACAAGCCAGCCGACTGTAAAGCTGATGGTATTTCCGCTACCGGAAGCGTCCAGCGATACCGTAACATCGTCATCATCCGGAACCGTATCCTCATGACGTACTGTCAGATCCTCCTGATCATTTCTCCTGGCATCGGATGTTTCCTGCGGCCTGCGGACCTCACCAAACGACAGATCATCTACCGCGCAGAAAGGACACTCCAGATATTTGCTGTTATCATAAAAATGTCCATGCTCACAACGTACGACCATTTCTGTTTCCTCTCTTTTCTGCTCAGTTTACAAAAACAGCTATGGCCGTGCAGTTATCCATATCCTGTCCCTTCATTTTTTTATCAATCAGCACCCGCATTTTATCCATCCACTCTGCCGGTGTCTTTGTAAAGAAATGAGCAGAAATCATCTTCCTCTCTTCCAGCGGTTCCCAGAATCCATCTGTACAGAGAAGCAGGCTGTCTCCGGTTCTGAGTTCTGTCTCCCCGGACAGTTCATACATCGGCTTCTCCCAGTCTGTACCCATAACCCGCATAAGCCGGTTTCTGTCCGGATGATTGCGGATCTTTGCTTCACTGATTTCGCCGGCATAAACAAGCATCTGCGGCACACTGTGGTCATAGGTTCTGACAAAAATCTTTCTGTTCCGGAAAAGATACAGACGGCTGTCACCCACATGTCCGAACCGGAGAACCCCATCATGCACAACTGCACTCACCATCGTTGTTTTCATTTCATCTACAGCATGGAGCTCTTTCTGCAGATCCATCAGATTATTCTGGGCTTCTGTAAAAATCCTGTCCAGAATGTCCTGACTCCATCCCTGCTCCGTAAAAATCCGGCCGGCCGTATCCAGTACAGACTGCGACGCAACTTCCCCTCTGCCATGTCCGCCGAGTCCGTCCGCCAGCGTAAAACAGTAATCCCCGTTTTTTTCAAATACGCCTGCACGGTCCTCATTGTTGTCTCTTGTTCCGATCAGGCTCATGACCTGACAGGTACACTTATGATCCATAGCTTCCCTCCCGTTTGTTCTGCTGACACATTTTCATTCTGAAGCAATGCACCCGTACAAAAACCCTGAATACTGCTGCGGATATCTGCGCGCCGGTTCACCATACCGTATCCACCCCGTCCACGGATGTTTCGGTAATCGTATTTTCCTGATTCAGCACTCCGTTTCTGATTGTAAAGACATTCCAGTAGTCTCCGCTTCCCTGATCTGTCGGCACATTGAAAGTACCGATGATCGTTCCGCCCTGATAAACCTTGACCTGCGCTTCTGAGGAAGCCAGCGTACCGCTTCCCTTGAACTTATAGACAAAATAATGGTATGTCCCTGCCGGATCCGCAGAAAGTGTAACTGTCTCCGGCCCATAGCTGGTGGTATCGTCCAGATCCAGATTGCACACTTTTACGCCTGTCTGGCTGCTGCCGTCAAGCTGCGGATACCATACATGGAATCCCGTACCTGCATCTGTTTTTTCTACCATATGGGAATCCAGATCCTCCGGATTCTCACCCCAGGTCAGGACAATACGGTAATCCGTCCCGTTCAGTACAGGTGTCAGTGTACCATCCTGGCCGCCGGCATCCGCTGCCTGCACTGTCACATTCAGGGTGTTGGAAATATAACCGTCTTTTGAAATGGCAACAGTGTAATTGCCAAGCGGCAGGCCCGAAAAGCTGTAGGCCCCGTTTCCGTCTGACGACGCCGTCTGAAGGACATCCCCCTGGTCCGGATTATTCCAGTCACGCCGGACAGACAAGGCTGCACCAGGAATCCCGTCTCCGGTCAGCGCATTCAGTATCCTGCCTGATACGCTGCCTTGCTGGTTTTCGTTCCCTTCTACCATTAAAAATGTTTCCATATAGGTATCCAGGTCCTTTTTTACTTCTGCATACGAATGGAATGTGACAAATCCTGGTGCGGAAATAGAAACATAGTATTTCCCCTCCGGCAGTTTAACCGAATATTTCCCGTCCGCATCCGATACAGCGGTCTGATCCGTACTCTGGTTCCTGCTGAGCTGAATCGCCGCCGACGGAACCGGTGTTGTGTGGTCAGAAGCTTTGCAGATCTTGCCGGAAAGAGTACCATGGCTGGTTTCCTCTGCCTTAAACAGTCTGAAATCTCTGTCTCCCGCCAGACGCATGGCTGTATCGCCTTCTTTTGCCCCGTATAATCTCTGCGCTTCCGTCTGTCCGCCCTTTGCTGTATCTGCAGATAATGTCATACTGTTAATCAGCATTTCAAAAAGCGTTTTATTGCAGTAGCGTGTACTGACAGTATTGTCGTACCCGGCAGCTGCAGCGGCGCCGCGCGATAGCAGTGCATCAGAAATGGAGTCTCCGTACATACTGAAACAGCTGCCTAAAAACCAGAAAGAATCCTTAAGCGATCCGTCCGTATAATATTTTTTAAAGAAATCTCCGCCCACTGCAGCCCTGGACGCAGCAATGCAGATTCTCCCGCTTATGTAATCCGCCGTATACTGCACATGCTGCAGATAATAAACAGGATCCCAGAGGAAACGTCCGGAATCCAGGCTCTGTCCTGTAAGAATATATGGATTTCCGTCCGCAACAGTTCCGTGCCCATCAATCAGGACTGTCCCGTATGTTCCAAGAGACTTCATCTGGTCAAGCGACGCTTCACTGTCGTCCTTAACCTTCAAATTGCTGCCCAGTGCCTGTGAAAGACATTCGCCTGCCAGCCTGAAATCATCATATTTAAAAGCGGTTCCATGGAACGGCCGGATGACAGCGACATCCTTTTTGTCATGCAAGGGCTTGCGTGTCAGCGCGGACAGGCGTTTCTCTGCCTCTGTATAATCCGCACCCTGTTCCTTTGTCAGCGCTGCTTCTCCGGTTCCCTTGCGGGATGAATCCGAGAAATCCGCCCAGATTCCCTGCATATGCTCTGCGGTACTGTACTTGATAGTTCTGTGTACATCATCCTCCGAATAGCTGGTTACCTGCCCGGATGCTGCAACTGCATTTTTGGCATCCTCATAGGTAAGCGCAGCAAAGCCTGCCGCAAGATCCGTGAAATTCTTAAATTCCTCTTTGGTAAGATCCCGGTAAAAACAGATGTTGAAATCATCACTCCATTGATTTTTCTCCGCCGCATGGTATGCTACTGTCCCGATCTCTCCGGAGGATACCTGTGCCTGTGCCGTAAAAATTCCGTCTGATGCCTTTACATCTCCATGCGTTCCGTCATCCTGCATAACTGCAAGTTTCTGTCCCGCTTCGTCATACAGTACCGGTGCCGAAACAGCCGTTCCCTGCGCTGTCTTCAGGAAAAAAGTCACACTGGCTGTCTGGTTCAGCCGGATGTCGCAAGGATCTGCCGAGAGTTCTCCCAGTGTTTTTCCACCGG
Source organism: uncultured Lachnospiraceae bacterium (assembly GCA_964585695.1). GTDB lineage: Bacteria > Bacillota > Clostridia > Lachnospirales > Lachnospiraceae > Oribacterium. The sequence goes on along the minus strand of CAZPEW010000072.1, from coordinate 924 downwards.
ACACAGCATCATCCGTACGGAAGCGAATGCTGACCGGAAGCACTGCCTTCTTTCCGCCGGTATCAGCCGTTTCTTCCAGTGCAATCACATGCTCTGCAGGATCTCCGCCGCCGGCAGGATCTGCAGACACCGCCGGTTCTCCGGACTCTGCCGAGGCCCCGGTGCCTGCAGCATCTGCTGCATAAGTTCTGTGTTCCTGCATAAGACTGACCAGAATTGCTGTACCAAAAAGAAGCAGCAGGAAATTTTTCTTAACAGTGTTCTGTTTTCTTCTGCCGCTTTCCTTGTTCTTCTTTATCTGCTTACCGCCATTCTGCAAAGAAGGCTGCTGCGGCTGAAGCCTGCGCCGCGTTCTGCTGCCAGGACGTTTTGCTTTGGAACTGTTCAGGGAAAGGGCAACTGCCAGCATGACGCCGAAAATCAGGACAAATGAAAAAAATGCCATAATAATGATCATGTCCGTGCTGCTCCGGCTGAACAATGTCTGCTGCGGGGCAGCCGTTCCTGATGTATTCTGCGGCCTGACCGGCGCAGACTGTACCGTCTCCTGCTGCGCAGTTCCTGATGTATCCGGAATAAAAGAAACCTGATAGGTTATATTCTGACCCGGTGCAAGAAAAGAACGGTAAAAAGAAGTATTTCCATCCTTACTCCGATATCCGTCCGGTACACTGCATTCTGTATGGATATTTTCCGCATTCCCGGTTCCTGTATTCCTGATCGTGACAGACTCCCGGATGACGTCTGTGCCCTGCTGCTTTACAGCTTCGGCACTTTCCGCAGCCTCCAGTCCGTTTTCCGCTTTTGAAGCCGCGGCCGCTTTTCCGGCTGAAATCCAAGAGAACAGAATGATACACACAGATAAAAAGAATAACTCAACTTTCCCACCAGTATAACTGGTGAGAGTGCTTGATTATTCAAGCG
>CAZPEW010000071.1:9209-10440 GCA_964585695.1 uncultured Lachnospiraceae bacterium | reverse complement strand
CGAGGTCGGTCGGGTTGTCTGCGTAAAGCGCTTCCTTTGCAAAGTCAATGACAGAATAGCCGAGTGATTTTGCGAATGTCTCCAGAAACGAGCCGCAGCCGGAGGAGCAGGCTTCATTCAGCTGTACGGAATCAACCGTGCCGTCCTTGATCTTGATGCATTTCATATCCTGTCCGCCGATGTCCAGAATACAGTCCACGTCCGGCTCAAAAAAGGCAGCAGCATAGTAATGCGAAATGGTTTCCACCTCGCCCTCATCCAGCTGGAAGGCGGATTTTAAGAGTGCTTCGCCATAGCCGGTGGAGCAGGAATAGGCGATTCTCGCATCCGACGGAAGCAGATCGCGGATCTCCTTCATGGAACGGATGGCAGTAGCAATCAGAGAACCGTTGTTATTGGAATAAAATTTATAAAGGAGCTCGCCGGTATCGGATACCAGGGCAAGCTTTGTGGTCGTGGAGCCGGCATCAATGCCGAGGAAACAGTCGCCGTGATAGGACGAGAGGTCGCCGGTTTTTACCATTGCGCGGGCATGACGGTCATGGAAGGCAGCATAATCTGCCTCATCCTTAAAGAGCGGTGCCATACGCTTGATCTCGGTATCCATCTGGATGCCATGACGCAGCTTTGCAACCAGATCGCTGCATGCAAACTCTGTCTGTGTATCCGGGCAGCTCATTGCAGAGCCGATTGCGGCAAACAGATGCGAATGCTCCGGCGCGATGATTTCATCGTCATGGAGATTCAGCGTGCGGATAAAGGCATTCCGGAGTTCCGGCATAAAGTGCAGCGGACCGCCGAGGAATGCAACATGACCGCGGATCGGCTTGCCGCAGGCAAGACCGGAAATGGTCTGGTTAACAACAGCCTGGAAAATGGATGCGGCCAGATCCTCACGTGCTGCACCCTCGTTGATCAGCGGCTGGATATCAGACTTTGCAAAAACACCGCAGCGGGCTGCGATCGGATAGATCATCTGATACTTTGCGGCCAGATCATTTAAACCGGAAGCATCTGTATCAAGGAGGGAGGCCATCTGATCGATGAAGGAACCGGTACCGCCGGCACATATGCCGTTCATACGCTGATCGATTCCGCCCTTGAAATAGATGATTTTTGCATCCTCGCCGCCGAGCTCAATGGCAACATCGCAGTCGGAACGGTAATCCTTTAAGGCTGTTGCAACCGCAACAACCTCCTGACAGAAAAAGGAATCCATATGCTTTGCCAG
>CAZPEW010000071.1:0-9199 GCA_964585695.1 uncultured Lachnospiraceae bacterium | reverse complement strand
CAGTGTTAGTCCGCCGGAACCGGTTACAACCGGTGCCAGCATGATCTCACCAAGCTGCTTCCCGGCAAGCTCAAGGAGATCGGCAAGTGTTTCCTGAATATTTGCAAAATGCCTTCTGTAATCGGAAAAGAGCAGATTCTTATCCTGATCCAGAATTGCGACTTTTACTGTCGTAGAACCGATGTCTATTCCTAATCTGTACTGATGCATGGACATTCACCCCATAATAAAACATACAAAAAGCACATCTTAGCTGGATGATACATATGCTGAAAGCAAGTATAATTCCTACTGGTACATGTGCTAGCTTGTTATGTTAACATAGTTGGGCAGGCACTTCAAGACTCTGCTTTCTAAAATGTTTCTAAATTGGTACACGTGCATATGCCGCCGGAGACGTGCTTTATGCAGTAAAGAACAAATTTACAAGAACTGTCAAGGATGCAATACGCTTCTTTGTCAATTCTCTATCTTGAAAAAAGATGCCGCTGCAAGTATACTTTTGCTAATGTGGCGTAAATTTGTTTTCTGACAGGAGGTCCATTTTGAATTTATATTCCAAGCTTGAAAGGAAGTTCGGCAGATTTGCAGTTCCCGGTCTTATGAAGTACATCTGTGCAATGTATGTTGTCGGTTTTCTGATCCAGTATATGAATCCGAGCTTTTACTATTATTATCTTGATCTGGATGCAGAGGCGATCCTGCACGGACATATCTGGAGGATCTTTACATTTCTGTTTTATCCTCCGTCCACAAGCCTCCTCTGGATGGTTGTCGGTACCTTTGTCTATTACAGTCTCGGCATTACGCTTGAGAGAGTATGGGGCACCTTCAAATACAATTTTTTCTTTTTCAGCGGAGCGCTGATGCTTGTAATCGCCAGCCTTCTGATTTATCTTATTACCGGCTATCCGATCCAGCTTTATCCGACATTCATGAACTTCAGCATTTTCCTTGCCTATGCACTGACGTTCCCGGATGCGGTGTTTCTTCTTTATTTTATAATACCGATCAAGGCACTCTGGCTTGCGATCGGTGAGATCGTCATCTATTTGTTTTATTTCGTCGCAGGCGGCATTGAAACCAAGGTGATGATCGGTCTTGCACTTTTAAATGTGGCTTTGTTCTTCTACCTGACAAACGGGAGAGGGAACAGCAATATACTGAACTTCAGGAAATACCGCAGGTGACTGTACAGATCCGGACGGATGACTGCATACCGGAAGGCACAGATATCTGCCGGGACAGGAGTGTTTCCGCTACCGTGAGAAAGCACGGGAGAGAATCAGGAGGAAAAATGAGACAAACAAAAGTAGTATGTACACTGGGACCAAATGAAAATAATTATGAGGTTATGCTGAAGCTTGCCGCGAATATGGATGTGGCCAGATTCAACTTTTCACATGGAGATCATGAGGAGCATCTCGGCAGACTGGATCTTCTTAAAAAGGCAAGGAAGGACACCGGCCGTCCGATTGCCGCGCTTCTTGATACCAAGGGCCCGGAGATCCGTACCGGAGAGCTTAAGGATCATGCAAAGATCCACCTGGAGACAGGAAATGAACTGGTTCTCACAACAGAGGAATGCATCGGAACCGATAAAAAGGTTTATATTAATTATGACGGACTGAACGGAGACGTAAAAGAGGGAAACACCATCCTGATCGATGACGGTCTGATCGGACTCAGGGTTCTCAGCGTAGAGGGCCCGGATATCCGCTGCGAGATTGTCAATGGCGGTGATCTCGGAGAGAAGAAGGGTGTGAATGTTCCAAAGGTGCCGATCCGTCTTCCGAGCCTGACGGACAAGGACATCGAGGATATAAAGTTTGGTATTGACCAGAGCTTTGACTTTGTTGCTGCTTCCTTTATCCGCAATGCGGATGCGATCCGCGAGATCCGGAGCCTTATAAACGAGGCCGGCTCTCATATGCAGATCATTGCAAAGATCGAGAGCCAGGAGGGTCTTGACAACCTCGATGAAATCATTGATGCTGCCGACGGCATCATGGTTGCGCGCGGTGACCTCGGCGTGGAAATTGAGGCAAAGCGTCTTCCGCAGCTGCAGAAGGACATTATTCAGAAATGCAACTACGAGGGTAAAATCGTAATTACGGCTACACAGATGCTGGATTCCATGATCCGCAATCCGCGCCCTACGAGAGCAGAGGTAACAGACGTTGCGAATGCTGTATACTGCGGCACGGATGCTGTGATGCTTTCCGGCGAGACGGCAAACGGAAAATATCCGGTGGAAGCGCTGGATATGATGACCAGTATCGTGGAGTATACCGAGCAGTTCCTGGACTATACACAGTTCAAGAGCCGTGAGGTGGTGGAGAGCCTTTATGAGAACATCAGCAATGCAGTCTGCGCAGCAACGGTAACAACCGCCAGCGAGCTCAAGGCCAAGGCCATTATTACCCCTACCATGAGCGGTATTACGGCAAGGATGCTTTCCAAGTATAAGCCGATGACGGATATTTTTGCGCTCTCACCGAGCCAGACCACCGTACGGCAGATGATGCTGCTCTGGGGCGTCACACCGGTATGGGCAAGGAGAGCCGAAACGACGGATGAACTTGTGGATGCTTCCATTGAGGAGCTGTTTGAGAGGAAGCTGATTGCAGAGGGAGAACTTTGTGTCATCACTGCAGGTGTGCTTTCAAGACTTACGCGCGATCAGCCTGCGGCAGCAACCAATATCATGAGAATCATCCAGGTGCATGAGGAGAGAATGTAAATAGAAAGAAAGACAATGTGCAGGGAAAGAATATAAGGAAAGGATGCAAAATGAAGACAGCATATATCACCCGGGCAAAAGCAGAAGAAATCAACAGAACCTATCCTACCCCTTTTTATATTTATGATGAGAAGGGAATCCGCGAGAATGCAAGAAAACTATATCAGGCATTCAGCTGGAACAACGGCTTTCGTGAGTATTTTGCAGTAAAGGCCACACCGAATCCGGCAATTCTCCGGATCCTTAAGGAGGAGGGATGCGGTACGGACTGCTCCTCCATGACGGAGCTGATGATGTCGGATGCCTGCGGCTTTTCCGGACATGATATTATGTTTTCTTCCAATGATACACCGGCGGAGGAATATGTATTCGCGGAGAAGCTTGGCACAATCATCAATCTGGACGATTTTTCCAATATCGCGGAGCTGGAGGAAACCCTGGGACATTTCCCGGAAACCATGTGCCTCCGCTACAATCCGGGCGGATATTTCAAGATTGCCAATACGATTATGGACAATCCGCAGGACGCCAAGTACGGCATGACCACAGACCAGATTCTGGAGGGCTACCGGATTCTTAAGTCAAAGGGTGTAAAACACTTCGGTATTCATGCGTTCCTTGCATCCAATACAGTTACGAATGAATACTATCCGACGCTTGCAAAGCAGCTTTTTGAACTGGCGGTGCGGATTAAGAGAGAATGCGGCGTTTCGCTTGATTTTATCAATCTTTCCGGCGGCGTCGGCATTGCATATAAGCCGGATCAGAAGGAAAATGATATCCTGGAGATCGGTGCCGGCGTGCACAGGGTTTTTGATGAGATTCTCGTGCCGGAGGGACTCGGCAATGTCCGGATTTTTACAGAACTCGGACGTTTTATGCTGGCTCCTTACGGAAGTCTTGTCACCAGGGTGATTCATTTCAAGGATACCTATAAACAGTATGCTGGTGTGGATGCCTGTGCGGTAAATCTGATGCGGCCGGCAATGTACGGCGCGTACCATCACATTACGGTGCTCGGCAAGGAGAATGCACCCCGGGACCATGTTTATGATGTTGTCGGCAGTCTTTGCGAGAACAATGATAAATTTGCGGTCGACCGGGAGCTGCCGGCACTCAGCAAGGGAGACTACCTTTATATTCATGATGCCGGCGCACATGGCTTTGCAATGGGATACAACTATAACGGCAAGCTCTGGTGCGCGGAGCTTCTGCTTGCAGAGGACGGCAGTGTCAGGATGATCCGCCGTGCCGAGACTGCTGCAGATTACTTTGCAACACTGGATATTGATCCGGATATGCAGAAATACAGAAAGGCATAAGTTGTAAAAGCCCGGCGACGGGTTTATAATGTGAGATTACAGTGTCAAAAGTCGTGTTTCCTGTCATGCCTGCATGACAGGGGAGCGATGCGTTTATGACACCTGCATCATCAGATACAGAAAAAATAAAGCTGAGGAGTGAGCCAATGGCATTGAAGAAAAAACCGGTAACCGGCATGAAGGACATACTGCCGCGCGAGATGGAACTCCGGCAGTATCTCCTTTCCGAGATCCGTAAAACCTATCGGGAGTTCGGATTTACAGAAATAGAGACACCGGTCGTTGAGCATATTGAGAACCTGCTTTCCAAGCAGGGCGGAGATAACGAGAAGCTGATCTTTAAGGTGCTGAAAAGAGGAGACAAGCTGGAGTCGGCATTTGCATCCGGAGACATGGATACGCTGTGCGACGCAGGTCTGCGCTATGACCTGACGCTGCCGCTCTCAAGATTCTATTCGGAGAATCAGGCATCGCTTCCCAGCCCGTTCAAAGCATTGCAGATCGGACCGGTTTTCCGTGCGGACCGTCCGCAGAAGGGACGTTTCCGGGAATTCGTACAGTGCGATATCGATATATTCGGAGACAGTACCAATCTTTCCGAGCTTGAGCTGATCCTTGCCATTTCCGCGCTTTTAAACCGGATCGGCTTCGGGGCAAAATATCCTTTCCATATTGTTATCAATGACCGTGAGATTCTGAAGGGCATGCAGCGCTATGCCGGGTTCCCGCAGGAGGATTTTGAGAAGGTATGCATCAGCCTCGACAAGGCAGACAAGATCGGGAATGAGGGTGTCAAGGAGGAGCTGCTTTCGCTCGGCTATCCGGCTGAGGCGGTTGACCGCTATCAGGCACTGCTTGCAGAGACCGGCAGTGCGGCAGCGGATATCCGTAAACTCGGAGAGACACTGCAGGATTTCCTTCCGGCAGGTGTTGCAGGAAACCTTGCAGAGATTGTTGAGGCGGTCGGCAAGGTGCAGTCGGTCAATGTGCGTGTGCTTTTTGATCCGACGCTTGTCCGCGGCATGGGCTATTATACCGGACCGATTTTTGAAATCCGTGCAGAGGGATTCTCCGGATCCATCGGCGGCGGTGGAAGGTATGATAAGATGGTCGGCAGGTTTACCGGACAGGATACGCCGGCTGTCGGATTTTCCATCGGCTTTGAGCGGATCATCACCATTATGATGGATGCGGCGGAAACCGTGCCGGGCGCAGACCATAAGGTTGCGTTTCTGATGGACAGAAATCTGAGTGCAGACCGTATGGCAGAGGCAATCAGCGAGGCAATGGAAAGAAGACGGAACGGAGAGACTGTACTGGTTTCCCGCATGAATAAAAACAAAAAGTTCCAGAAGGAACAGCTCTCCCAGGAAGGCTATTCCGAGTTTAAAGAATTCTATCAGGAAGGTTTGAAGGATTAAATTATGGCAGAATCAATGGATGGACTGCACAGAACGTGCAGATGTACAGAACTCGATGAATCTTTTATCGGAAAAGAAGTAACCATGATGGGCTGGGTTCAGAAGTCCAGAAACAAGGGCGGACTGATCTTTACGGATCTCCGTGACAGATCCGGTATCCTCCAGATCATTTTTGAGGAGAGCGACTGCGGCAGTGCCGTTTTTGAAAAAGCCGGCAGGCTGCGCTCCGAGTTTGTAATTGCCGTAACCGGCATTGTACGCTCCAGAGGCAAGGATGCCAATACAGAAATGAAGACCGGCGCGATCGAGATCAGCGCAAGGTCTCTCCGGATCCTTTCCGAATCCGAGGTTCCGCCATTCCCGATCGAGGACGGCATCAAGACCAAGGAAGACATCCGTCTGAAATACAGATATCTTGACCTGCGGAGGCCGGAGCTTGCACATCGCATCATGACACGTGCGCGGATTGCCTATCTCGTACGTAAATTTATGACGGAAAACGGATTCCTTGAGATCGAAACACCCACCCTTATCAAATCCACACCGGAGGGTGCAAGAGACTTCCTCGTACCGAGCCGTCTGCACCACGGCAGTTTCTATGCGCTGCCGCAGTCACCGCAGCTTCTGAAGCAGCTTCTGATGGTATCCGGTTTTGACCGCTATTTCCAGCTCGCAAGATGCTATCGTGATGAGGATCTACGTGCCGATCGTCAGCCGGAGTTCACCCAGGTGGATATGGAGCTTTCTTTCGTGGATGTCGATGATGTCATTGCAGTAAACGAAAAGCTTCTTAAGTATATTTTCAAAGAGATCTGCAATGTGGATATCCAGCTTCCGCTGATGCGGATGAAGTGGATTGATGCCATGAACCATTATGGCTCCGACAAGCCGGATCTCCGGTTTGATATGCAGCTTGTGGATGTTACCGATACGGTAAAGGGCTGCGGTTTCAGCGTGTTTGCCTCCTGTGCGGAAAACGGCGGTATGATCAAGGGCCTTAACGTAAAGGGCCAGGCGCATATGCCGCGCAAGCACATTGATGCCTACACGGAATTTGCCAAGGGATACGGTGCAAAGGGACTTGCCTATCTTGCTGTAAATGAGGATGGTACCTGCAAGTCTTCATTCGCAAAGTTCATGACAGAGGATGAACTTAATGCACTGAAAGAAGCTATGCATGCAGAAGCCGGCGATCTGCTTTTCTTTGTATCCGATACAAAGAAGACGACCGTATGGAATACACTCGGCGCACTGCGTCTTGAGCTCGGAAAGGATCTTGATCTGATTGACAGATCCGCCTGGAAGTTCCTCTGGGTGACAGAATTCCCGATGTTTGAGTGGTCGGATGAGCTTGGCAGATACCAGGCAATGCATCATCCTTTCACCATGCCGATGGAGGAGGATCTGCCGCTTGTGGATACAGACCAGGGAGCTGTCCGCGCAAAGGCATATGATATTGTATTAAACGGAACAGAGCTTGGCGGCGGTTCAGTCAGAATCCACCGTGCGGATGTACAGGAAAAAATGCTTGAGAAGCTAGGCTTTACGCCGGAAAAGGCCAATGCCCAGTTCGGTTTCCTGATGCAGGCCTTCAAATACGGTGTTCCGCCTCATGCAGGACTTGCATACGGCCTGGACAGACTTGCAATGTGGATGGTCGGCTCTGATACAATCCGTGATGTTATTGCATTCCCTAAGATCAAAGATGGTTCGGATCCTATGATGGAGGCACCGGCACCTGTATTTGACGAGACACAGCTAACGGATCTCGGCATTGCAGTGACTGAGAATGAAGAGGAATAAAAGTGACAAGAGAAGAGTTTCTTCACAGGCTGCGGGCAGCTCTTTATCTGAGTGTTTCGGATCAGATTATTAATGAGCAGGTCAGCTATTATAACAAATATATTAATGAAGAAATTTCCATGGGGAGAACGGAAGAGGAAGTTGTAGAGAGCCTTGGTGATCCGAGGCTGCTCGCAAAATCCATCATTGATGCGGCAGAAGCCGGCGGAGATGAGGTGGCGAATGAGACGCCGTTCCGCTATTCTGAGGAACAGATCAATTACAGCTCGGACGAGGAGGACAAACAGTACGGCGGTACTGCTTCGGATTCGGGTAAGTCAGAGGACACCGTTCATCCGCACACGGAATATACGGATGATACAGAGGATGGAGGAACTGCTGGCAGCACGGCGGACCGGCAGCAGTCCGGAGGCCGCAGAAGCCATCAGGATCCGTTCGGCCATATGTATACCATGAGCAGCGCCGGATGTCTTGTTACCATGCTCATTTTCTTTGTGGTTCTCTACCTTATCGTTACTATTGTCGGAGGTGTTTTTTCCTTCCTATCACCGGTTCTTATACCACTCATGGTGGTCGGTGTGATTTTATGGATCATCAAAGGAATAATGGATAAATGAAAACCTATGAATTAACCGTTCCATGTCATTTCGGCCTGGAAGCAGCAACAAAAAAAGAAGTCATTGATCTCGGCTATGAGATTACGGAAGTAACAGACGGAAGAGTCAGCTTCATCGGCGATGCCGATGCCATAGCCAGGGCGAATGTTTTCCTGCGGACAACCGAGCGTGTACTCTTAAAGGTGGGCTCATTCCGTGCCGTAACATGGGAGGAACTTTTCCAGGGCACCAAGGCACTCCCCTGGGAGGAGTATCTTCCGATAGATGCAAGCTTCTGGGTAACCAAGGCCAGCACCATCAAATCACAGCTTTTTTCTCCGAGAGACATCCAGTCGATCATGAAAAAGGCAATGGTTGCCCGCATGTCCGAGCATTATCATGTTTCGCTTTTTACGGAGCATGGTGCAAAGTATCCGGTACGTGTATTCCTGTACAAGGATATCGTTACGGTCTGTCTGGACACAAGCGGAGAGTCTCTGCATAAAAGAGGCTATCGTCTGAAGATGGGCCTTGCACCGATTACCGAGACACTGGCTGCGTCCCTTCTGATGGTTTCCGGATGGAGAGATGACAAGCCTCTGATTGATCCGATGTGCGGCTCCGGGACCTTCCCGATCGAGGCGGCCATGATGGCTGCGAATGTGGCTCCCGGCATTGACCGTGCCTTTGTATCGGAGGCATGGGGCAACCTGATCGATAAAAAATACTGGTATAATGCAGCAGAGGAAGCCAATGATCTTGTAAATCACGAGCTCCTGGAAAGCGGCATCAATTCGTATGCAAAAAAGGTAGACATCCAGGGCTATGATATCGACCCGGAGATGATCGCCATTGCGAGAGAGAATGCAGAGCGTGCCGGTGTGGACCAGCTGATTCATTTTCAGGTGCGTGATGTGGCGGAGCTGTCGCACAGCGGCAGAGGCGGCTATATCATTACCAATCCTCCTTACGGGGAGAGGATGGAAGACAAGCGCAATCTTCCGATGCTCTATACCGAGCTCAAGGAAGGATACCGTGCCATGGATCAGTGGAATCTGAACGTGATTACAGCCTGGGAGGATACGGAAAAGTACCTCGGCAAGGCAGATAAAAACCGCAAGATTTACAACGGCATGATGAAAACCTATTTCTATTCCTATATCGGCAGCAAATAACAGCTGCCGGCAGGCAGAGGGGGCAGCCATGAGAATTATTTTTGCAACGCATAATCCGAATAAACTTGTGGAAATCCGCAGGATTCTGGGAGATATTGCGGGAGAAATCCTTGCAAAAAGCGAGCTTGGCATTGTTCTT
>CAZPEW010000070.1:5564-10468 GCA_964585695.1 uncultured Lachnospiraceae bacterium | reverse complement strand
CTTTCAGGCGGCTCTGATAGTCATCCCCACTGTCCTTAAGTTCATCAATCACATCCGCTCTACCTTGTCCTACTGTACGTATAGTATAAGCCTTATACCATCCAATAATCAGTCCGGCAAGCACTGCCGCCAGTAGTATGCTACGCCAGTGTAAAAAGACATAAATAAACATGTCCTTGAGATTAATCTCAACATCGTCATCATCCATGGCTGTGTAATTCATAAATAAGGTTCTCCTGTTGTTATATTTAACAAATTGATATTTAATGATTGTTTCTAATAATATACTATATTTTTACCTGTATGTTTGTTTTTTTCTTAATGATTCCTTAATCTGTCACTTACAACCTCTCTCTCTTTGGCTCCTATCTATTGGGTTTTTCCATCATATCGGCTAATGACAATAAAGGAAATAAATTAAATCCCAGATCTTTTATATGGTGTTCTTCCATACAAACAGCAGCTGCAGCCAAAAGCAAAAGCATACCAAATATGTATTTATTTCTCCATTGCTTCCACTGATTCCATGTCATAACTGCCAGAAACCAAATGAATGGCAGCATTCCCTCATGCAGCAATAAATAAAGATATGAACTATCAAGAAAATTGTAATTTGCAAGCGCTGTTCCCTCCGCATAACCTCCGGTTCCAACCATCGTATAATTCTCGGCAATCCAGTGTACCGGATGTTCTATAAAACCCTTCTTTCCTAATGATAATCTTGTATGTAACATTGCATCCAGTTTTATATAAAAAGGATCATTTCCGTCATAATGCCAGGAAAGGTAAATCATCACTGCTGCTGCAATAATAAAGGAAAATATTAAAAGTACAGCGATAAGCTGAATGAATACCCTCTTCCATTTGTTATTTCTCTCTGGCATTATCTCATTTTCTTTTTGTAACTTTGGAAATTTCCTGCTCTTAAAAAAAGACCACTGTCCATATACCTTATAGATAACCGCAATAATCAGTAATAAGCTCTGCCCTAAGAAATTCGTAAATGCACCGGTATGACGATAAAGAAATGGAATAAATATCCCCCACAAAACCAACTCAGGCCATGTAATTTTCCGGTCACGTATCCACAAATAAATAGCCATCATCCAGAAAAAATAAGCCGCCATATCTGTACTGTGTTTTGTTCCGTAAAGATAAATTGTATAGATTTTATCTCCGCTGTAAAAGAGATCTATATTTCTTGTCAGATTTGGGATCATCCCATGCGTTGAGGCGTAGGCTGCATATGCGAGGACCAGCAGCTGCAGCAGGATGGCTGTGATTCCGATCCTGCGGAACGGGATGTTCCACGCTGCCAGCATATAGAAAGAAACCAGAAGGAAGTATCCGTCTCCGCGGACTCTCCAGAAAACTGCCGGAATGATGAGAATCAGAATCGGAATGAATATATTCCGGGGTTTTTCAAGAATAAAATGTCCGCATCGCCAGACTGCAGCCAGTGCTGCTCCGGCAATTCCGATTTTTGCAAGGAATTGTATCTTGCTGACATCTATAATGGTCGTGCTGGCAACAAGATAGGTGTAAGAGCAGCAGAATGCCATGAAAAAAACTGCCTGATACAAAATTTCAACCTTAGGGCTCTGGTGCAGGCAGTAAAACCTGCTGTTATGATACCATGTCTGCGTTTTATCGATCAGATTCATACTTTGATTCCAGATTCCTTTCCATCCAAAAACATTCCGGCAAATTCCTGAAGCGACCCTGCAGATATTGTCTGTCCGTATTGTTTCTCCGCACAAACGATGTCAGGAGATCCGTCATCATCCGGTATAATAAGTGCTGTCCTGCAGCCGGCGGCGATGCCGGCCTGGATGTCGTTTCTACCGTCGCCGACCATCCAGGACTGAGAGAGGTCGATATGGTATTCCCCGGCTGCGCGGAGCAGCATGCCGGGCTTTGGTTTGCGGCAGGAACATTCGATTTTGTACTCCGGGCGCTCACCGGGGAAGCCTTTGTCCGGATGGTGCGGGCAGTAATAGATGGCATCCAGGTAGGCGCCTTGTGCGCCCAGCAGCGTTTCCATCTTGTTATGGATTTCCTGCAGTTCCGGGATGCTCACCTCTCCGCGTGCAATGACCGGCTGGTTGGTGACAACGATTGCCAGATAATCACTCTGGTTGATGGCCCGGATGGCTTCTGCCGCGCCGGGAAGCAACGTGAACTGATCTATATCTGTTAAAAAGCCGACATATCTGTTGATCGTTCCGTCCCTGTCCAGGAAAACCGCCTTCTGCGGGTAACGGAGATTTCTGTGCTGCACCCGGCCGGAGGCAAAGTCCCTGCTGACGGCAGCATACCGCTCAGGCGTGCCCATATCCTTGATATATTCCGGACTGTCATAGCAGAAAAGCTGTCCGGTGCCTGCGAGGGGCTTCAGAATCTGACGGTCCAGATCTACTTTTGCTGTCTCCGGTCTCTGCCGGAGGAGCTCCGGTGACAGGATATGGATGCCTGCATTGACCCGGTTTTTATAATATTCCGGGCGCACATCCTCCTTGGTCAGCCACTGCTGCACATGACCCTTGTCGTCTGCAGTGATAAGTCCGCTGTCATAGGGATGATCATTCGGATGCGTCAGGATTGTGGCAAGTCCGCCTGTCGAGCGGTGGAACGCCGCAAAACGGTTGAAATCAATATCGAAAACAGAATCCGCATTCAGAAGCAGGAAATCCTCCGTCAGGAGATCCCGGATCTCAAATAAGGCACCGGCATTGCCCAGCGGTTCTTTCTCCTCATAATAGCTGATGCGTACACCAAAAGGCGCTCCTGTTGCAGGAGAGTTTCCGCTGCCGTCACCGAAGTAATCCATGATGACATTTCCGAGATAGCTTACCGTGAGTATGATATCCCGGTAGCCCTGGTCCCGCAGACATTCGATTTCATGCTCGAGGACCGGCTTGTTTCCGATTTTGATCATCGGCTTGGGGATATCCTTTGCAATCGAGGATATCCGGGTTCCCCTGCCGCCTGCTGAAATAACTGCTTTCATATATGGCTTTCCTCCGCTCCCTGTAAATGCTTAAAACAGATCCTCTTCCAGCTGCAGACACAGTGCATGATACACCGGGAGATGGAGTTCCTGGATCTGGTAGGTTTCCTGCAGCGGGACAATAATTACACAGTCCGAGAGCCGTGCAAGCCTGCCGCCGTCTCTGCCCGTCAGCGTGATGACCTTCATGCCTTTGGCCCTGGCCGTAACTGCAGCAAGGAGCAGGTTTCCGGAATTTCCGGATGTGGAGATCGCGAGCAGCACATCATTTTCTGTTCCGTAGCCGTTGACCTGCTGCGCAAAAACCATCTCAGGGTCCGCATCATTTGCGAATGCTGTTGACAATCCCGGATGCCCTGTGAGTGCAATGGCCGGCAGCGCGCCCTGGAGGCCTTCTGCAAGCTTTGCACCGAGTCCGGGATCCGTTTCCCGCAGTGCATCCTGCAGCGCCGCCGGAAGCGGCCTTTTTTTCACAAAGGACTTCATGAGTTCTCCGACAATATGCTCGCTGTCTGCACAGCTCCCGCCGTTGCCGCCGACGAGGAGTTTCCCGCCGTTCCGGTAAGAGTCCTCCAGAATCCGGCACGCATCCTCTATACTGCCCTGGCATGCCTTAAGGACCGGATATCTCTTTGTAAGCAAACTGATATACTGATACATACTTCCTCCTGCTTTACTCCTGTTTCTGCTGTTGTATTTTACGCAGAAATCTCACTGTTTCTGACTGCAGTCTTTGCTTCCGAGACTGCTGCTGTATTCCTCCGGCGCATAATAAATTACCTGCGTGCCGTTATCCTCAAACCGGAAAGGTACATACAGGAGATCCTGCATGGCTTCCTGCACTGCCTTTTTCTTTTCCGGCTGTACATAAAAAACAAAGAATCCGCCGCCTCCGGCTCCCAGCAGTTTGCCGCCGAGTGCACCGGCCCCGATTGCTTTCTGGTAGATTTCATCGATTTTGTAAGTGGTGATCTTTGCCCCTGTCTGCCGTTTCAGTCTCCAGGTTTCATCCAGGAGCTCTCCAAAGCGGTCCAGATTACGGTGCGGATCCGTAAGCACAGCCTCTGCTTCATCCACAAGGCCGGCCATCTGATCCAGCATCCGCTTTTTACTCTCGGCTGTAATGTCATTCGCCTGCTGGATCTCGGAGGAGAAGCGGGTAAATCCGGTAAAATACAGCAGCAGATTGTCATTGAGCATACGCTTCCGTTCCGGAGAGATGATTACCGGAAGGACCTCGTAGCCGTCTGCGCGGAAATTAATCCGGTTAAAACCGCCGAATGCTGCTGCTATCTGATCCTGCCAGCCGCCTGCTTCACGGCAAAGTTCTCTTTCCAGATAAATTGCCTCATCCGCCAGGCGTTTTTTATCACAGTACTTTCCCTTAAGTGCGTAAAAGGCATTCAGCATGCCGACTGCAAAGGTGCTGCTGGTGCCGAGTCCGGACCGCGCCGGGAGATCTGCCTCATACGTCAGACGCAGCTCATGCATATCCAGCATTTTCATTGCATTGCGGATGGCCGGGTGCTGGATATCATTGATATTAGTAACTCTCTCTATCTTTGAATAGGAAAGCTCCGTCGAGTAGTCAAAGAACCGCGGCAGATGGCGTACTGTTACATAGCAGTATTTGTCAAAAGTGGTAGAAAGCACTGCTCCGCCATTCTCCCTGAAGTAGGAGGGCATGTCGGTTCCGCCTCCAAAAAAGGACATCCGGAACGGAGTTTTGGTTATGATCATTGCTGTACTCCTTTTCTCCGGCTTCAGTCTTTCATAAATGAAGCCTCTGTTATTTCTGTCAGTATATCATTCCACAGCGCTGTGCTCTTTGCCATGGAGTATTGATCCTGATAAAGCTGAAAGGCGGCCCGGAAGGTCTGCAGTTTTTCTTTTT
>CAZPEW010000070.1:4150-5554 GCA_964585695.1 uncultured Lachnospiraceae bacterium | reverse complement strand
ATGAACTGCAGCAGCAAACTCTTCTTTTGTGTCTGCCTTCCAGGAATTTACACTTTGCGTAATCCCGTAGCCGATAAAAGCATGAGAAGTGCCGATAACCGGTTTTCCGTAGGACAGTGCTTCCGCAACCTTGACTTTCATCCCTGCACCGTCAAATACCGGTGCAATCACGGCATCTGCTGCCCGGAAATACGGGGCCATACTCTCCGGTGAAGAAACGAGTGATACCTGCGGCAGTGCTCTGACTCTCTCCCGCAGGACATCGGCCGGTCTTGCGCCGGCAATGGTAAGCGTACAGGGAACGGTAAGTGCCGGAAGCACCTCATCCAGGAACCAGAGAATCCCTCTGACATTCTCCTCAAACCACAGAGAGCCTGTAATGAGGAGCCGGATCGGTGCAGATGCCGCATTCCCGTCTGCTGTTTCCGGATTTTCCCCATTTCTGCTGATGCAGACCGGTACAATCCGGTATTTGCCGGCGTCTGCTGCGGGATAGAGTTCCTGCAGGCGTTTCCGGTCGTTTTCCGTGAGACACACGAGGACATCGGCTGCCTCTGCAATTTTCCGCTCCGCAGCCATTGCATTGCGGCAGATAACTGCTTTCCGGAAACCATGATTGGTTTCGTAGTCTTTCCTTGCATAATCTGCTTCCACGTTATGAACCCGGACGGCAAGCGGGATGCCTCTGATGGCCGGCAGGCAGTAATCCAGTTTTGTAAAGTCCATCACCGCGCAGTCGTATCTGCTTAAATCAGTTTCTACAGCAAAGCGCTTCCATGCACGGTAGCGGCTGTTGGTATGCCCGCACAGTGTATCAAAAGCCCGGAGAGGAACATTCGCCGAGGGCGGAAGCGCATATACATGGGAATACAGGCTGCGGTATCCGGCATCTGCAATTTCCGGGCCGGCATAATCAACTTCATAGTGGTTTCCGGTTAAGGACAGGAGCGTCTGCGCAATTCCCATTTCTCCGCCGCCGTGGTTCCCCGGCGCCTGTGTACTGATCTGCAAAATTCTCATTGATTATTTCTCTCCATATAAATCCTCAAACACCTGCACTGTTTTTTGCCAGTTGAAGTGCTCCAGTACATATCTTCTGACTGCACGGCGCTTCTCCTTATATTCCTCCGGAGACATTTCAAAATAGCGGCTGACTGCTGCTGCAAATTCCGCATCAGTCTCTGCAATCGTCAGTACCTGGCCTGCCTCGTCGATTCCCTCTGCGCCGACGGCGGTGGTAATCACAGGGACTCCCTTTGCCATGCAGAGGAGGACCTTAACCTTGATGCCTGCACCGTGCGTGAGCGGAAATACCGCAATCTTGTTCCGGAGGATGGCCTGACTGATATCCTCCACAAAACCCGTCACATGGATATATCCGTTTTCCTTTGCCTGCAGCTCCGC
>CAZPEW010000070.1:0-4050 GCA_964585695.1 uncultured Lachnospiraceae bacterium | reverse complement strand
AAAACCAGCACATGATCCGCCTGATGGCAGTAGCGGTTCTCACATCTGCGGACCCGCTCTTTCTCACACCACAGGAGAATTTTCCGGATTCCTCCGGCGCTCTCGTATTTCCTCACATAAGACTGATAGGTAATATCATGCAGGATCAGGTTAGCCTGCAGTGACGGGTAACTCTTTTTAACAGACAGATACTGCCCCATGGATGCATACTCGGCATGGACCGCATCAATTTTAAAGTCCCGTATTACCTGCAGCATCCGCGTCCGGAAACGCGCCTCGCTCCTTGCCGCAAAATAAAGCGGTAGGTTCAGATGCCGCAGTATGTTGCCGAGCCGGTCCGCAGTGGAAAGCGGATAGACCGTACTCTTGCCGGAATCCAGTTCTCCCTGCAGTTCCCGGTCCTTATCGCTCGCCGCAAAGGTCATTATATAAACCGAATGCCTTTTCCGCAGCTCTTCTATTTCATGCCCCATGGTTACGCCGCCTGCATGATTTTCCTTTACAGACGGAAGATAGGGTGATAAATGCAGTATGTTCATCCGCCGACTTCCTCAAAATCCTGCTGCTCTGTCAGGATCTGTTTCATTGCTTTTTTATATGCTTCAAAGGAACAGTGCTTTTCATAAAAGGCACGTGCATTCGCACGCATATTTTCATCATAGGCGTAGTCCAGTGCGTCCAGATTCCGTCCGATTTTCTCTTCTTTTACAAAATCGTAGGTATCTCCGGAAAGACCGTTGAGGATCGGAAGCCCCATTTCCATATAATCTACGCTTTTCATGGAGAGACCCACCGTAACGGTTTTTTTCATGATGTTTATCCCATAATGACAGGCAGAAAAAATCTCCTGTTTCTTTGCCGGATCATAAATTTTTCCGTAGCGGATGACCTCTGCACCCGCACACCGGCAGGCTTCAGCAAAGGCTTCTTCCTTCTCTCCCCCGCCGACAATCCTTACGGCAACCGGCTTATCCTTTGCAAAAAAAGAAACCGCAGCAGCGATCCCGTCAATATCAATGATATTGTTGATAGAGCCGAGGTATCCGAGCACCCATTTCCCCGGATCCGGACTGTACATCTCTCCCGCAGGCTTCCGGTCCGCACTCTCCGGCCCGTGGCACCAGTAAACCGTGCGCAGCCTGCTTTCTGCTGCAAACCGGCGGATATACTGATGATAAAGCCTGCATTCGGTAATGATGGTATCTGCATATTTCAGATTCCGGTTCCGGAGTCCCGACCAGATGGTAAAAGGAAACCGGTCCGTCCCCGCAATCGGCAGACTCTCCGGCCAGAGATCAATCACATCCATAATCACTCTAGTTTCCGGATGCTTCTTTTTATAAGCAGAGGCAATTCCGGCCTGTGCATTGGGCGGCACAACCAGATAGAGGAGATCGCAGTCCTCGTGCCGGATGGAGCAAAGCGCTTTATGTGCAAAGTCCAGGTGTGAGAGTATCCGCCGGACGGAAATGTTTTTTGCATACGGGAGTGTCGGAAGCAGCCTGAAATCCGGATCCTCTGTCTGCCGTTTTACCTTCTCAATATGCCGGTAATCCGAGGCGATGACAGTGACCTCATACCCGAGCTCCCTGAGAACTGCTCTGAGGAGCTTTACCCTGTATTCAAAGATATCCGAGGAGTTGACAATAATGCATCTCATGGCAGGACTTCCTCTCTGTTCCTGTATTTTTCTTCCATCACAAATCCTCTTCTCTGCCATGCGTTCCGAGATCTGCCTGATCTGCATTGATTTCCTCTGCAAAACCCTCCGTACTCTCCGGCATGAAAATCACCTTGATTGTCGCCAGTATGATCTGGATGTCCATGATAAACCCGCGTTTTGCAATATACATAAGATCCATTTCCAGCTTATCATACGGACGGGTATTGGCTTTGCCGTAAACCTGTGCATATCCGGTCAGTCCGGCCTTTACCTGCAGCCTGAGCCCGAATTCCGGCATTTCTTTTTCATACAGTTCTATTGTCTCGATCCGCTCCGGACGAGGCCCGACCAGTGTCATGGAGCCCTGCAGAATATTGATCAGCTGCGGCAGTTCATCGATCCGCAGGCTGCGCAGGAGCCTGCCGACCGGCGTAATCCGGTCATCATCCTGCAGCGTAACCAGCCCTACACCACCCTTATCTGCATCTACCCTCATGCTGCGGAATTTGTAGATTTCAAAGCGTTTTCTGTTTCTGGTAAGCCGCACCTGCTTATAGAACACCGGCCCGCCGTCATATAGCTTGATTGCAATTGCAGAAAGCAGCAGGATCGGGCTCGTGAGGATCAGCCCCGTTAAAGACAGCAGAATGTCAAAAAGTCTTTTAACAAACAGATACAGGAGCTTCGGCTCAGCCTTCTCACAGAAAAGGATCGGCAGATTGGCCATATGCTGCGGATCCGCGCTGCTGAGTAAAAGGTCGCCGATATTCGGCCGGATATAGACGGGAACATCATGCATGATGCAGTATTTAAGTATCACATTACGCTTTGAGGAAGTAATCCCGCAAAGCATGACCATCTCCGCCTTGCAGTCCCGGATCTTATTTTCAATCTCCTCTGTATCCTCCAGCACACGGATACTGCCGATTTCCTCAAACCGCCACTGCAGTTTGCGGATCATATCCCGGCCTTCATCCTGGGCTTCCTCATGCTCATAGATAATCAGTGTTTTTTTGGGCGGAAACACCAGCAGTACACAGTGATGCGCAAGATAGGCCCATACAGCCGCAATCCCGATGCTCACTGCAAGATACAGGAAAACCGGTCCTATGGGAAGAACTTCTTTCTTTAAAAGAACAGCAGCAATATACGTCACAAATCCGGTCATAGTTACCGCAACAAACTGCGAATACACAAGCTCCTGGATCCGGCTCATGCGGATTGTAAAAACGCCGTAGAGTCTTGCAAAATAAAAATAAACAATGAAATTTATCGCGATAACCAGCTGATTGCCGTGTCCGTTCATAATATAGGTAAGATCTCTTGTATAGTAATGATGCCAGATCGCAAAAAAAGCCACGATATTAAGCACTACCAGTAAGGTATCCATCCAGAACAGTAATACGTTTTTCTTTTGCCTGCTGCTGATATGATCCATAAACTCCATCCCCTGCATAAACACTTGACATAATTAAATAGACGTATTTTGTAATATACCATAGATTTACATGATTTGCGCAATTAAGCACCGGATTTAAAAAAGAATTCACAATAGAACAGGCGGCCCGCCGCAGCGGACCGCCTGAAAAAACATTCTGTCATGCATTATCCTGTTATGAAGCAGCGGACGTGGAAGCCGCAGTTGTCTCCGTCATCTGAAGCGACGGGTCATGCGGGATATCCGCACCGGCCGCAATGGTTTCATTGACAACGTCCTTACCCTCGCAGGTGATTTTAAGTGTATAGCCATAGGTCTTGTAGAAAGAACCAAAATCATCGTCCGTAGACA
This sequence comes from uncultured Lachnospiraceae bacterium, assembly GCA_964585695.1. Taxonomy (GTDB): domain Bacteria; phylum Bacillota; class Clostridia; order Lachnospirales; family Lachnospiraceae; genus Oribacterium. Next base: position 598 of record CAZPEW010000070.1, on the reverse strand, counting down.
GGCTGAACCTTAAATCCTGCAGATCAGCCTCATCACCGGCCTTCCTCAGGAGATCCGTGATAAAAAGCTCTCTTGCCGCATCCACAACGCCGGACTTGATATCCACGGTAAAAGTAATCTGCTTCGGATCGTTGCTTCCGTCTATTGTAAGACTGTTGACAAAAGAATACGGATTCCCCTCATTATAGGCATCAATAATATCATTATTAAACTGCACGAAATCCAGCTCGTATGGATCGTCTGAGGCAGCGGTTGTCATGACCGGCGACTCCAGCGGCGAGACATATTTCGGCTTGCAGGAGCTGAGCAGCATGGCTGCCAGTATCGCGAATGCGCAAAGCAGCAGGTATTTTTCAGTTAATCTTTTCATTGATTCACTCTCCATCATTAAATCTGATTTTGTACGGATGAAATAGTAACATAAATACCCGGATAAATCCATATGCAAAATCCAGCAAAGCATATTTGCTTTGAAACATTTTTCTTACATTTCTGTGATTCTGCAGACTTTTAATTCTATTTCCGGAAATCATGCTCCCAGTAAGTCAGACAAAAGCTCTCTGTATTTTAAGCATTTCCTCATTTTTCCTCTGTTCTG
>CAZPEW010000069.1:6741-10521 GCA_964585695.1 uncultured Lachnospiraceae bacterium | reverse complement strand
ATATTGTGATACCTAAAAACAAAGAGACAGGGGATTTGAAGGATGATCATAATCACGGTTGACAATGAGATACCGGCACTGAATATACTGAACAGGGCGGTTAAAGAAGCCGTTCCGGACGCGCAGCTTTTATCTTTTACAAAAGCATCAGAGGTTGTCTCTGCCGTGCGGGACAGGAAGGTCTCTCCGGATGTTGTGTTTCTTGATATTGAAATGCCGGGGATGAGCGGTCTGGAAGTTGCCCAGATGATTAAATCGGCCCATCCGCTTACCAATATTATTTTTGTCACCAGCTATTCCCAGTATGCAATGGAAGCGCTGGCACAGCGGCCGAGCGGTTATATTCTGAAGCCGGCTACAAAGGACAAAATACTTGAGGAACTTAAAAATCTGCGGCATCCGCCAAAGCGGGTACGCGAAGCAAAGCCGATCCGGGTACACTGCTTCGGCAGTTTTGATATTTTTGTAAACGGTGAACCGGTTCAGTTTCTGCGTGCAAAATCCAAGGAGCTGCTTGCTTATCTGGTCGACCGGAGAGGTGCAAGCTGCTCGGCATCGGAAATCGCTTCGGTGCTCTGGGATGACGAGATGTATGACAGATCGAGACAGAAACAGCTGTCTGTCATCCGGTCGGATCTTATCAAATCACTGCATATTGCAGGGGCAGATGATATACTGATCAAAGGACATGATATGCTGGCAGTCAACAGGGATGCTTTTGACTGTGATTATTACATGGCTCTCGAGGGGGATGTCGTTTCCATAAATTCCTTTATCGGAGAATATATGGCACCCTATATGTGGGCGGAGTTTACTACGGGACTTCTGAACTCAAAGTACGGAAATTCCTTACAGGAGGATCTGGAAACAGAGCGGTAAGGACAGAAGAGAGGCGGAATACGATGATGAGCAGGAAACGTATGTATCAGAAAGGCAGAGCATTCGCGGCAGTATTGGCGGCACTGTGCATGACGGTATCACTGGCATTTCCATCGATGGCATTTTACCGGCAGCCGGTCAGCAAAAAAGGCGTGCTCACATCGGACGTCAATATGCTTGACGATGTAACAGCGCTTGGCTGCGCGCAGGTTATCCTGAATTTCCATCTTTCATTCCTGAATGATGCGCAGCAGATGAGAGCCTTTGACGCGCTGCTGGAAAAAATGAACCAGAGGGGACTCACCATTACGATGATTGTTCTGAATGATTTCCAGAACAGTCCTTTGCTTCCGACAGCGGTTCCGGTGAGCGGCGTTAATTTCTACGCGCTCAATGCGGCGAATGCAGAGGGTGCCGCTTCTGTACAGGCGGCTGCGGCATCGCTTGCTGTCAGATACAGAAATCTGGTATCCAACTGGGTGATCGGCAATGAGATCAATAACGCGCAGAATTATAATTATGCCGGTACAGCCGATCTCCAGTCCTATGCAGGCACTTATGCAGCAGGCTTCCGTATTTTTTATAATGCGATCAAGGCAGCCAATCCGGATGCACATGTTTTTATACCATTTGACTTTTTCTGGAATCATCAGAACGGAGCGCAGTGGTACGGCGTAAAGCAGCTGCTGCCGCTTCTGAATGCCGCACTGCGTGATACGGATTACGGCATAGCCTGGCATCCATACCCGGAGGACTTTGTCAACGGTGATTTTATGAACCGCAGTCCGCATGCCACAGAGAGTACCGGTACGCTGATTATCAATATGAAAAACCTGCATATTCTGACAGATTATATGATGGGAGCGGATATGCTGACAGCAGCAGGGAAGCCGCGCCATCTGATCCTCTCGGAGGAAGGCTTCAGCTCTGCACCGGGTGAGAATGTACAGGCTGCGGATATTGCGGCAGCCTGGAATATTGCAAAGGCCAATCCGCTGGTAGAAGGCTTTCTTCTGAACCGTCTGGTGGATGATACGGGGCTTACCGCAGCCGGAAACCGGTTCGGACTCTGGAACTGTGATACAAGTGTCGGAGGAGAGCATCCCACAACCCGGAAGCTGGCATGGAGTACATATCAGGCCTGCAGCTGAGACATTTCCGGAGCGGAAATGTCCGCAGGCAGTTTACAGAATGATGCACAAGGCACTTATATGAAGCAGTGGCGCTTCCGGAAGGAGGCTGCACTGCTTTTTTCTTCCATAAAATCATATCGTTTCTAAATCATATCGTTTCTAAATCATATCGTTAATAAATCACATCGTTTATATCAATCCTTTTGTTCGTATAAATATCATTTAACGACAGCATAAATAGATAAATATATGTTAACGACATCATTAATAACATAAAATTGATTTATATATAGTTTGATGATATGGTAGGCATAGTAAAAATGAATTGCCCGTGCAGCATAGATTTAATCCGCGGAGTGCAGATGGGCACTTCTATTTCATGATGGGGGTATAGAAAAGTGAAAACAAAAAAGAAGATGGGCCTTGTGCCGAAACTGATTATAGCAATCATCCTTGGTATTCTGATCGGGCAGTTCCTGCCGGAATCAGTATGCCGTGCTGTAGTTACATTATCCGGTATTTTCAGCAATTTCCTTAAATTTATCATTCCGCTGATGATCGTTGCCTATGTTACAATGGGTATTGCCGATCTGTCGCAGGGCGCAGGCAGGCTTCTCCTGATTACGGCAGCCATTGCCTATGGCTCAACGCTCCTCGGAGGAACGATTTCCTACTTCGTTTCCAGCACCTTGTTCCCGCATTTTATCAGTGCGAATGTCCTTGACCAGATTGCTGCGACGGCAGACAACTCGCTGGCTCCGTATTTCAGCATTGCCATCCCGGCGCTTCTGGACACGATTTCCGCAGTTGTTCTTGCTTTTGTACTGGGACTTTGTCTCTCCAATATGAGAGGAAAAGAGATTGGCAATACCCTGTATGACGGAATGAAAGATTTCTCGGGTATCATTGACAAGGTACTGCATACGGCCATTATTCCGCTGCTCCCGCTTTATATCTGCGGCACCTTTGTGGATATGACCAAGTCCGGCAAGACATTCGCCATCCTGAGCGTACTCTGGAAGGTTTTCCTGGTCGTTATTGCAATGCACCTCCTGTACCTTCTGTTCCAGTTTGTTGTAGCCGGCAGCATCAGCGGAAAAAATCCGTTTGTACTGCTTAAGAATCAGATTCCGGCCTACACCACTGCGCTGGGCACACAGTCATCTGCAGCTACGATTCCTGTAAACCTCGAATGTGCTAAAAATGACGGCATCTGTGAGCAGATCCGGAACTTTGTGGTTCCGCTCTGTGCAAATATCCATATGTGCGGTTCCATGATTACGATTACCGCATGCTCTACAGCAGTCTGTCTCATGAACCAGATTCCGATCAGTCTTGCAACCGTGATACCGTTTATCATGACACTGGGTGTTGCCATGGTTGCATCTCCGGGTGCACCGGGCGGTTCCATCATGACGGCACTTCCGTTCCTGTATCTGATCTTCGGAAAAGAACTGGGAGATCCGAACGGTTCGATCTGCGCAATCATGGTTGCACTGTATATCACGCAGGATTCCTTCGGCACAGCCTGCAATGTCTCCGGTGACAATGCAATCGGTGTTGTTGTAAACCATATTTATGAAAACTGGATTAAAAAGGCAGCATAAGGCTGCCGGAAAATGCTTCCGGGAGATGACTTAGATGAATGTATTTGATATTATCGGACCGGTTATGATCGGTCCGTCCAGCTCACATACCGCGGGTGCGGTGCGGCTGGGCAGTGTTGCAAACAAGGTGATGAACAGCAAAAAGCCAAAGGAGGTCCGGA
>CAZPEW010000069.1:0-6731 GCA_964585695.1 uncultured Lachnospiraceae bacterium | reverse complement strand
GCACTGCTCGCCGGTATCATGGGCTATAAAAGCTATTCTGATGAAATCCGTGATGCACTTCAGATTGCCACGGACCGCGGAATTCATTATGAGTTCATTCCGACAGAAATTCCGGGAGCACATCCTAATACGGCAAGAATTTATGTAAAGGCAGAGGACGGATCGGAGTGTACGGTGCAGGGTGCAAGCATCGGCGGCGGAAACATTCGCGTTGATTATATTAACGGGATGAAGGTTGATTTTACGGGAGAGCACAATACGATTCTTGTGCTGCATGAGGACAGACCGGGTGTCATTGCGGCTGTCACCAACCTCATGAGAGAGAAATACAGCACCGTGAATATCGGGAATTTCCGCCTTTCACGTCCGGTAAAGGGCGGACATGCCATGATGACAATCGAGATTGACGGGATTCCGCCCAAGGGCATGATTGAGGATATGCGCGGAATCCAGAATGTAATTAATGTGATGCTGATCAGAACAGTCTGATCCGGGAGAAATCTTATGCTAATGTATGAATCCATTCAGGAACTGACAGATGCCGCAGTCAGTGCCGGTCAGAAAATCAGCGGGCTGGTCCTCCGGGATCAGGCGGAACAGCTGGAAAAAAGTGCGGAAGAAGTTTACCGTCAGATGGAAGACAGCTTTGACGTCATGTGCGAAGCAGTGGATAAAGGTATGGACAGGAACCAGCGTTCTACCTCCGGACTGACTGGAGGAGAGGGCTGGAAGATGCAGCAGTATGCAGACAGATCGGGCGGGGGTCTTTCCGGAAGCTTCCTCTCGCATGCGATGAGCAGAGGCCTTGCTGTTTCAGGCTGCAATGCCTCCATGGGCAAGATTGTTGCGGCACCGACAGCCGGAAGCTGCGGTATACTGCCCGGCTGCCTTGTATCTCTGTACAGGGACAAAGGAATTGATAAAAGAGAGATTGTCATGTCCATTTTTACGGCAGGTGCCTTTGGAATTGTGATTGCAAAGCGGGCATGTATTGCCGGTGCGCAGGGCGGATGTCAGGCAGAGTGCGGCAGTGCGGCAGGCATGGCGGCAGCGGCCCTTACGGAGCTGTCCGGCGGAACACCGCAGCAGGCGGCAGATGCCTGTGCCATGGCGATTGCCAATCAGCTGGGACTGGTCTGCGATCCGGTTGCAGGACTTGTGGAAATTCCGTGCATCAAGCGGAATGCCGCGGGAATCATGATTGCATTTTCCAGTGCAGATATGGCACTTGCAGGCATTGCTTCCGAGATTCCAGCGGACGAATGCATTGATGCCATGGGAGAAGTAGGACATCAGCTTCCGGCATCGCTCCGGGAGACCGGCATGGGAGGCCTTGCCACAACACCGACCGGCCTCAGATTAAAAAAGAAAGTCTTTGGCTGAAAGTTTTTGAGAAGCCGGTTCCAAAATCACGGAGATGTGATATCATAAGGGTAAGAGTACAGGTCTCACTGCATTTTCAGATAAGTGCCGGTGAGACTTTGTGTATATTTAAAACACATATATTATTTCACAGCGAGGTGACAGATCATGGACACAAATGCATTATTTAAGGTAAGCTACGGACTTTTTGTATTAACGGTGCAGGAGAACGGAAAGGATAACGGCTGCATTATCAATACCGTGCAGCAGGTAACCAGCTCTCCGCAGCGGATTTCCATTGCAGTCAGCAAGATGAATCATACACATGATATGATCAAGGCTTCCGGTGTTTTTAATATCTCTGTACTGACAGAAAAAACTTCTTTTGACATGTTTCGGCATTTCGGATTCCAGAGCGGCAGGACAGTCGATAAATTTGCGGATTTCCAGGATAAAAAAAGAAGTGGAAACGGACTTTACTATATAGAGAGTGCAAATTCCTATATTTCCGGCAAGGTGGTACAGGAAATTGATCTCGGTACACATACCATGTTCATTGCGGATGTAACAGATGCAGAGGTTCTTTCGGAAGTACCTTCCGTGACCTATACCTACTATCAGGATCATATCAAACCGCAGCCGGAGGCAGCACCAAAAGGCAAAACGACCTGGGTATGCAAAATCTGCGGCTATGTATATGAGGGAGAGGTGCTTCCGCCTGATTTTATCTGTCCGCTCTGCAAACACGGAGCAGTTGATTTTGTAAAGGTTGTCGGATAAACCGCACAGGTGAAGCATGAAACTGGAGAATGCAGTCAACAGAAAGATACTTGAATCATATGATACGCTGACTACAGTAGAAAAAAGCATCGGCGACTATTTCGTGAATAACAGGAAAAAAAGTGATTTTTCTTCAAAAACCATAGCGAACCGGCTGTTTGTATCGGAGGCATCGCTTTCCAGATTTGCAAAGAAATGCGGTTTCAAGGGTTTCCGGGAATTTATATATGAGTATGAGCGCTCGCTCAGCATGGACCGCAGCCCGACGAGTCATTCGACCGGTATTGTACTGGAAACCTACAGGGAGATCCTGGAGAGAAGCAGGCTCCTTGTAGATGATGAACAGATTTCCAGGGTGGAAAAAATGCTGAATGACTGCCGGCGTATCAAGGTTTACGGCAAAGGCAGCAGCGGGTACGTGGCGCAGGAATTTGCGCTGCGGCTGATGCGTATGGGGATGGATATCGAGGCGGTAACGGATTCCCATATCATGAAGATGAGTGCTGCACTGGCAGATCAGGATACCCTGGTCATTGCGATCTCTCTCAGCGGAACCACGCCGGAGATTCTGACGGCGGTGCGGTATGCCGGTGAGCACGGTGCGCGGGTTATTGTGATTACTGCAAATCCTGAAACAGAGACTGCACGGCTGAGCAGTGAGGTGATCCATGTTGCCGGCATCAAAAACATGAATGACGGAACCATGATATCCCCGCAGTATCCGGTGGAAATCATGATGGATATTCTGTTTACCTGCTTTTTCCAGTCGGATTCCGGGCAGCGGCTGCATTCGTATAATGAAACGGTTGAAGCGCTGCAGGATGAGGGAAAAAGCCCTGAATTTGTTAAAAATGCTGAAAGTAGTTTCAGAAAATGACTGAAAATTGAATACTTTTAAAAGAAGAACCAGAAGGGGCCGGATTGCTTGAAAATCCGGTCCCTTTAACATACTATGGGATTACAGACAAACCGAGATCACAACAGATGGTGATAACGTGAAAATCCTAAGGAGGAAATTATTATGTTAAAAATGAGAAGTGCTCTGGCTCTTGCAACAGCGGCAACCATGGTATTCGGACTTGCAGCATGCGGAACGGGATCAACCACAGCAACAACAGCAGCGTCATCTGCAGCGCAGACGACTGCGGCAGAAACAACCAAAGAGGCGGCAGGTGCCGGGACAATAGCCGCAGCAGGCGGAAGCGGAACGGAAATCAAGCTCTGGACATTCCCGATCGGCAAGTGGGGCGGAGATTATGTTACAGAAGCCATCACGGCATTCAACAAGCAAAATCCGGACATCAAGGTTAATGTGGAATATCTGGATTACAAGTCCGGCGATGACCAGCTGACAGCCGCAATCGAAGCCGGCACTGCACCGGATATCCTGATGGCTGAGCCGCTCCGCCTTGTAAAGTATGGCAAGAACGGACAGATGGTCAAGATGAACGATCTCTTTACGGATGATTTAAAGAAGGATATCGGAAATGATTCCATCGTTGCAGCCTGCTCGGACGGCACGGACTACTGGATGTATCCGCTTTCCATCACAGCACATTTCATGGCAATCAACAAGGAAGCCTGGGAGAAGTCAGGAGCCATGGAGTTTGTAAATCAGGAGGGCGACCGCACCTGGACAACAGATAATTTTGTAAAGGCACTCGGAAAACTGAAGGATGCAGGACTTACTTCCGGCGTTGTATACTGCGGCGGCCAGGGCGGAGATCAGGGCACACGTGCACTGGCAGACAACCTTTACAGTGCAGAGTTTACAAATAAGGATCATACCGAGTGGACAATGAACAGCGCCAATGGTGTCAAGGGACTGCAGGAGTTAAAGGATCTCTGCGATCAGGGTCTTCTGACATATGATGCAGGTATCGCAGCATCCGATGAGCTCCAGCTTTTCTCAAACGGCACTGTACAGATGACGATCTGCTGGAACGCATCCAACGCAGCCAACTATGCCAAGTCTGTTGCCTTCACACCGTATGCACTTCCGTTCCCGTCAGATGACGGAAAGCCGGTTCTTGAGTCAGGACTTTTCGGATTCGGTATTTTCAACAATAAGGATGATGCAAAGGCTGAAGCAGCAAAGAAGTTTATCCAGTTCGTATCGGATGATGCAGAAATAGGTCCTAAGAGTGTGGAAGCAACCGGATTTTTCCCTGTAAGATCTTCATTCAAGTGCTATGCAGACAGTACAGATCCTGAGATGACATTCTACAAGGCTATGCTTCCTTATGTAGGCGACAACTTCACAGCAATGGACGGCTTTACCGAGCAGCGTAAAGAGTGGTGGACAATGCTTCAGAATATCTTCAGCGGCGAGAAGACAGTTGAAGATGCAGCAAATACCTACGTGACAAACAGCAACGGATTTACGGCTTCCTACAAGAAAGCCTGACCGCGGTGAGAATGTAAATGCAGCCAGGTGAATTTACAGGAAAATTCAAGTGTAAAAGAGTGAATTGGTTCCGGCGGGGCAATACCCCGCCGGGAACAGGCTCCGGAACTTTTCCGGGTGCTGAGGAAGAGGAGGAGAAAATCAGATGACAAATAATGCAGCACAGAAAAGAAGCCATATACTCGCAAGGCGGGAAACTACCGTATCTTACCTGTTTTTGCTTCCTTACATGTTTTTTTTCATCGGTTTTGTCATTGTACCGATGGTAATGTGTCTGTTCACCAGCTTTTTTGACTATACGATGACGAAGTTCAGTTTTGCAGGTTTAAAAAATTATATTGAAATATTCCATGATGAGGTCTTTTTAAAATCCTTACAGAATACGGTTCTGATCGTAGTAGTATCTGTACCGGTCGTATGTGCTTTTTCTCTCTGGGTTGCTTCTGCAATCTACAAGATGAGCGGTCCGGTCACTTCCTTTTACCGCTGTATATTTTATATTCCGGTAGTAACCGGAACGGTAGCGGTTACCGTAGTATGGAAGTGGATGTTCAATCAGTATTACGGATTATTTGATTATGTATTGAAGTCAGCAGGCGTGATCAATAAAAACATCAGCTGGCTCGGCGATAAAAAATGGGCAATCTGGTGTATTATTCTTATTCTTTTTACGACCTCTATCGGTCAGCCGATTGTTCTTTATGTTTCCGCACTCGGCAATGTAGATGTTTCTCTTACGGAAGCCGCCGAGGTAGACGGTGCCAATCACTTCCAGGTTTTCTGGAAAATCAAGTGGCCGAATATCATGCCGACCACACTCTACATTCTGGTTATCACAACCATCAACAGTTTCCAGTGCTTTGCATTGATTCAGCTTTTAACTTCAGGCGGTCCGATGAATTCCACAAGTACAATCATGTACTATATCTATGATACGGCATTCCAGACCTACCGGTATGGCTATGCAAATGCAATGGGCATTATTCTTGCGATTATTATTGCAGTTTTCTCTGCAATTCAGTTTAAAGCAGCCGGTTCAGGAAAGGATTAAGGAGGAGAGAGATGGAACTTCATGCAGAAAGAAAATCAGTCTACTATATAGTCTCAGCCATCATTCTTGCCATCCTTGCTTTCCTTTTTACATTTCCGCTTTACTGGATCATAACCGGTTCCTTTAAGGATACAATGGCAATCAATTCGGCAACGCCGCAGTGGTTCCCGGCAAGCCCGACACTCGATAACTTTGCACGGCTTTTCCTGAAGCCGGCACTCAGATGGCTTTTCAACAGTGTGCTTATCTCGGTTGTGGCCATGGCGCTTACCTGTTTTACCTCTGCGATGGCAGGTTATGTACTTGCAAAAAAGAGATTCTGGGGCAAGGCTACGCTGTTTACCTTAATCATCTGCGCAATGGCACTGCCGAAACAGGTTATTCTGATTCCGCTGTTAAAGGAGATGTCTTTCCTTGGTCTGCATGATACGCTTGCAGCGGTTATCCTGCCGACAGTCGGCTGGCCGTTTGGCGTATTTCTGATGAAGCAGTTCTCGGAAGGCATTCCGACGGAACTGCTTGAGGCAGTCAGAATTGACGGCGCAGGAGAATTCAAGGTTTTCACACAGATTGTACTTCCGATTATCAAGCCTGGTATCGGTGCACTTGCGATCTTTACCTTCATCAGTTCCTGGAATGATTATTTCCTTCAGCTGATCATGCTGAATTCCAAAAATGTCCTTACGATTTCGCTGGGCATTGCAAAGCTCCAGACAGAAATGTCCAATGATTTTGGCCTGATCATGGCCGGTGCGGCACTCGGAGCGGTACCGATTATCATTATCTTCCTGATGTTCCAGAAATACTTTACACAGGGCATCACGATGGGCGCAGTAAAAGGCTGAACAGAGAGGATCCGGTACGGATCATGGTTAGGGAGAGGAGAAATTCATGTCCAAGTATGATATCAGCAAATTCAGAAATGTAACCGTTGCCTTAAATACACCTTTTAAGGAGAACGGTGATCTCGATCCGGACGGAGCGAGGAGACTTGCACGCTACTTCTGCAATAAAGGCGTAAAGAGCCTCTATGTATGCGGCAGCACAGGAGAGGGTTTCCTGCTTACGGAGGATGAGCGGAAACAGTTGGCAGAGGCTGTAATCCGGGAAGTCGGCAGTGAAATGAATATT
>CAZPEW010000068.1:0-10581 GCA_964585695.1 uncultured Lachnospiraceae bacterium | reverse complement strand
TTCTTTGATGCAACCTCTCGTACAAGCTGCGCGCCCATATTCTCATACGGATCATTTAAATCGATTTACTTTGCAATGGAAAAACCGTCATTTGTGATCAGCGGAGCACCGAAGCTCTTGTCCAGAACAACATTTCTTCCTTTAGGTCCAAGTGTTACCTTTACTGTATTTGCGACTGCGTCAACGCCGGCTTCAAGAGCCTTTCTTGCTTCAACGCCATATTTAAGTTCCTTTGCCATTTTAAAAACCCTCCTGAGATAATTTATTCAATGACTGCAAGAATATCATTCTGCTTAACGACCGTATACTTATGTCCATCAATCTCTACTTCAGAGCCTGCGTACTTGGAATAAATAACATGCTGGCCTTCTTTAACCTGCATGGTAATATCCTTGCCGTCCACAACTCCGCCAGGTCCTACCGCTACAACAACTGCCTGACCAGGCTTTTCCTTGTTGTCCTGTCCAGGAAGAACGATGCCGCTCTGTGTGGTCTCTTCCATTTTTTCTTTCTCAAGAACTACTTTGTCAAATAACGGACGTAATGTCATGATTGAAAAACCTCCTGTTAATATAAATTTCTTAAGCTGAAAAAGCTCTCTTTACTGCTTTTTTCTAAACATGATGCATTATAACTCGCATTATTAGCAGCGTCAATAGTTGAGTGCTAATTACTCTGTGAAATTTTTGTGAAGGAATTATCATTACGGTTATAACGGACATATCTTTATAGTTATATCTCACATAGGGTTTATGTATACAGCCAAAGATTGACACATTCCGATGCACGTGCTATTATTCGGATAATTTAAGACATATTTCATGCGTCTTTTATATTGAGGGAGGTATTACGATGAAAACAGTTACTTTTTTCAGAGGTGATGGTATCGGTCCGGAGATTTCCGAGGCTGTTTTTTCTGTTTTTAATGCAGCATGTGTTCCGGTATCCTTTGACATTTATGATGTCGGCGCCGCAGAATATGAAAAAAACGGAAAACTGATTCCGGATGCAGCTTTTGCTTCCTTTGAAAAAACCGGTGTACTGCTGAAAAGTCCGATTACAACGCCTGTCGGCAAGGGCTTCCGTTCTCTCAATGTGACCATGCGCATGAAATATGATCTTTATGCGAATGTCCGTCCTGCCCGATCAAACAAGGCAGTCAGAACACCGTTTCCGAATACAGACATCGTAACCTTCCGGGAAAACACAGAAGATCTTTATGCCGGCATAGAGGAAAAAATCTCTGACGATGAAATGCATTCCATCAAGGTTATTACCCGCAGAAAAACAGACCGGATTGTCCGTGCAGCGTTTGAATATGCAAAGGCACAGGGTCGCAGGAAGGTTACCTGTGTTCATAAAGCCAACATCATGAAGCTGACCGACGGCCTCTTTCTGTCCGTTTTCCGTGAAATTGCCGCAGAGTATCCGGATATTCAGTCCGATGACATGATTGTTGATGCCTGCTGCATGAATCTTGTACTTCATCCAGAGCGCTTTGATGTTCTTGTTATGTCCAACCTTTACGGAGACATCGTTTCCGACCTCACCTCCGGTCTGATCGGCGGTGTCGGTCTTATGCCTTCGAGCAATACAGGAAAGGACATGGCCATGTTTGAGGCTGTTCACGGTTCGGCGCCGGATATTGCCGGCATGGGCATAGCAAACCCGACTGCACTTTTATGGTCTGCCTGCATGATGCTGGATCATATCGGCTTAAAAAGCAGCGCCGATCTCATCCGTGATGCCATTGATGCCGTAATGCTGGAAGGTCTCTTTACGACCCGCGATATCGGCGGCACTGCTTCCACAAGAGAATATACAGATGCCATTATCCGCCGTATAGCACTGCTCAGGAAAGCAGCCTGACCCGCTGTCAAAAGTATCAAAAAAGACGATTCCGCTTATGGAACCGTCTTTTTTGATTATGAATCATCAGGTATAGAACACCCAGTTATCCGAATGCAGCACTGCTGCAATTTCCGCAAGATTATTCAGAAACAGAATCTGTTCAAGCTCTGCTTCCTCCAGAAATCCGGTTGACACCATCCGCTTCAGCATCTCCCGGAGCGGATCATAATAGCCGGTAAGATTGTAGAGGATACACGGCTTGTCATTCCTTTTGAGACGGATATCCGAAAAAATCTCGCTGATTTCATCCAGTGTCCCGACACCGCCCGGGAACGCAATATAGGCATCGCCCAGTGCCTTCATCTTCTCTTTCCGTTCTGCCATGGTATGCACCCGGATAAGTTTCGTGACACCGTCAAAAGCCGCATTCCGTTCCATCAGAAAATCTGGCTCCACACCGATTACTTTGCCGCCATGCATGACGACATTTCCGGCGAGTACGCCCATCAGTCCGCTCTTAGAGCCTCCGTAGACCAGTGTATGCCCATGGTCACCGATCCACGCACCCAGTTCCGCAGCAGCTTCCTGATACATACGATCGTTTCCCAGGCTGGATCCCAGATACACTGCAATATTCATGCTGATTTCCTCCATAAAACGGATAAATCCGCCGGCCATTCAATGACCGATGATGAAATTTCACATATATTTTATCGCATTTCAGTGTATTCGTGAATACATTCTTTATATCAGGATTCGAGATTTGTGTATCCCATAAGATACGCATCCGCTTCCTTTGCACAGGCTCTTCCTTCCTCTATTGCCCAGACAACGAGAGACTGCCCGCGATGCATATCGCCTGCCGTGAAAATCTTTCCGTCTGTCTTTCCGGAAACCGCCTCTGCCCGGTATTTTCCTGCCTCGGTTGCCGTACAGTTTCTTTTATCAAGCTTTATACCGAATGCTTCCGGCGTATAGCCCTCACAGCCTGTAAATCCTGCTGCAATCAGAAGCATATCGCACTTCAGCTTTTTTTCGCTGCCCGGAACCAGTGTAAGCTTACGGTTCTCAAAGCACACCTTTGCGGTAGTCACCTCTGTAATACTGCCCTCTTTATTTACTTTGACCTCTTTTACCGTTGTTTCATAGACCCGCGGATCCTTTCCGTAAAGTGCAGACGCTTCTTCCTGACCGTAATCCGTTTTCAGCGTCTTGGGCCATTCCGGCCATGGATTGGAGGCACTCCTTTCCTTCGGCGGTTCCGGCATCATTTCCAGCTGCACAACCGACCTGCAGCCCTGCCGGATGGCTGTGCCGACACAGTCATTCCCGGTATCGCCTCCGCCGATGATCACAACATTCCTGCCTTTGGCATCCGGATGCTCTTCTGCCGGATCCATCAGTGCTCTTGTCTGGGCGCTCAGATAATCCACTGCAAAATAGACCCCCTTTGCCTTCCCGATATTTCCTGCCTCCAGTGTCCTTGCAGCTTTTGCACCGCAGCAAAGGATAACTGCATCATAATCTTTAAGAAGTGTTTCTGCCGGAAGATCTCTTCCTACATCTGTACCGGTCCGGAAAACTACTCCCTCGGCTTCCATCAGTGCCTTTCTGCGGAGAATCACCTTTTTGTCCAGCTTCATATTCGGAATGCCGTACATCAGAAGTCCGCCGATTTCCGGTGCCCGGTCAAAAACCGTCACCAGATGTCCCCGCCTGTTCAGCTGGTCCGCACAGGCAAGACCGCTTGGCCCGGCACCTACCACTGCTACCTTTTTACCGGAACGGACTGCCGGAATCCTGGGCTGCATCAGCCCGTCCCTGTATGCGCTCTCAATAATATAAAGTTCATTGTCATGTGTCGTAACCGGCTTATCATTGGAGCCAAGTATGCAGGCCTTTTCACAAAGTGCCGGACAGACTCTTCCGGTAAATTCCGGGAAGTTGTTGGTCTTTAAAAGTCTGGAAAGCGCGTGTCCGACATGTCCGTGATAAATTTCATCGTTCCATTCCGGAATCAGATTGTGGAGCGGGCACCCTGTATACATCCCCGACAGTTTCATTCCTGACTGACAGAAAGGTACACCGCAGTTCATACACCTTGCGCCCTGCTCCTTTCTTTCTTCCTCATCCATCGGTATATGGAATTCCTTAAAGTTTCTGATACGCTCCTCAGGCGGGATGCTGATATTTTCCTGTCTCTGGTATTCGAGAAATCCTGTTTCCTTTCCCATATTTCTCCTCCTTACGAAAATAGTGATTTGAAGGCTTCCAGCTCAGCATTTGCATGCGATATGCCGGTCTCCTCAAAGTGACTGACTGCAGAAAGAACCTTCTGATAATCATTCGGAATGATTTTTTTAAAGAACGGCAGGTATTTGTCAAAATCTTCAAGTATCTCTCTGCCTTTTTCCGAACCGGTTTCCTTTACATAGTCTCTCAGTATGTCCTTCATTTCCTGGATATCATATTTATCCGTAAGGTCACGGAGTGTAACCATATCCTTGTTCATCTTTAAATATAGTGTATGATCCCTGTCAAGCACATAGGCAATGCCGCCGCTCATGCCTGCCGCAAAGTTCTTGCCGGTATCGCCGAGGATCAGTGCTCTTCCGCCGGTCATATATTCAAGCCCGTGATCGCCGCAGCCTTCTGCCACGGCTATGGCGCCGGAATTGCGGACACAGAAACGTTCGCCGGCAATTCCCTCTACGTAGCACTTTCCGGCTGTTGCGCCGTATAATGCAACATTTCCTATAATAATGTTTTCGCTTGCCTTGTAGCCTGCCCTTTCAGGCGGTGTGATAACCAGTTTGCCGCCGGACAGTCCCTTGCCGAAACCGTCATTCGCATCGCCGTACAGTCTGAGCGTGAGTCCTTTAGGTATGAAAGCACCGAAGGACTGTCCGCCGCCGCCGTGACAGTTTACACGGAAGGTATCCTCCGGAAGTGTATTTCCGAAGCGATCCGTGATTTCCGATCCGAGAGTGGTGCCGAAAGTACGGTTTGTGCTTGAAACCTCAACAGACATTTCCTGCTTGGTACCGTTCTTAAGCCCTTCTCTGAAACCGGGCAGCAGTACAGCTTCATCCAGGGTCTTTTCCAGATGGAAGTCATAGATATGCTGCGGATCAAAATGGCGCAGCTCTTCTTTCTCTCCTGCATAGCTTGTATCAAGGATCTCACGGAGATCCACCTTTTCCGCACGCTTGGTGATGAGATGCTGCCGCATGCGGAGACAGTCTGTACGTCCTACCATTTCATTTACCGTACGGAAGCCCATGGCTGCCATGATTTCCCGCAGTTCCTCCGCAATATAGTTCATGAAGTTCATAATATACTCAGGCCTGCCGGTAAAACACTTCCGCAGTTTATCATTCTGCGTGGCAATACCGAAAGGACAGGTATCCTTGGAGCAGACACGCATCATCATACAGCCGAGTGAAATCAGCACGGTTGTTGCAAAACCGTATTCCTCTGCCCCGAGCAGCGCTGCTATGGCAACATCTCTGCCGGACATCAGCTTGCCGTCCGTCTCGAGCATAACGCGGTTTCTGAGTCCGTTCTGACAGAGTGCCTTATGAGCCTCGGATATGCCAAGCTCCCACGGAAGCCCTGCATGATGGATAGAACTGAGCGGTGCGGCTCCTGTACCGCCGTCATAGCCGGAGATCAGGATCACCTGTGCACCTGCCTTGGCTACACCCGAAGCAATGGTTCCCACACCTGCCTCAGAAACCAGCTTTACATTGATTCTCGCACGCCGGTTTGCATTTTTAAGATCATAGATCAGCTGCGCCAGATCCTCAATGGAATAAATATCATGATGCGGCGGAGGGGAAATCAGCGTAACACCAGGGGTTGAAAATCTTGTTTTTGCAACCCACGGATAAACCTTTTTGCCCGGCAGATTTCCTCCCTCTCCCGGCTTTGCACCCTGGGCCATCTTGATCTGGATTTCGGCGGCACTGTTAAGATACGCACTGGTGACACCGAATCTTCCGGAAGCGACCTGTTTGATGGCACTGTTCATTTCCGTTCCGTATCTTTCCGTATCCTCGCCGCCCTCGCCGGTATTGGATTTCCCCCCGAGACGGTTCATGGCAATGGCAATCGTCTCATGTGCCTCTTTGGAAAGGGAGCCATAGGACATGGCACCGCTCTTGAAACGTTTTACGATATCAGATGCCGGCTCAACCTCCGAAATATCGATCGGTGCATTGGGCGATGCAAACTCCATCAGGCCTCTGAGCGTATGCGGTCTCATCTCATCGTCGACCATTGCAGTATATTCCTTGAATTTCCCATAATCTGCATTCCGTACAGCCTGCTGCAGCAGCACTATGGTTTCCGGATTGTAAATATGATCCTCCTTGTCCTCGCCGGAACGCAGGTTATGGAAGCCGGTGCTGTCAAGTGTAGTATCTACCCCCAGTCCGAGCGGATCAAAGGCATGGTCATGCCTGTAGGTTACTCCTTCTGCAATTTCCGCGATGCCGATGCCGCCGACCCGGCTGACTGTGCCTGTGAAGTACTTATCCGTAAAGTCCTTTGAAAGACCGATTGCCTCAAAAATCTTTGCCGACTGATAGGACTGCAGTGTGGAAATGCCCATCTTTGCCGCAATCTTTACAATACCATTGAGGATGGCCTTGTTATAGTCCTTGATTGCTGTATGGTAGTCTTTATCCAGAATGCCGATATCGATCAGTTCTGCAATGCACTCATGTGCCAGATAAGGATTGATCGCACGGGCGCCAAAGCCAAGGATTGCCGCAAACTGATGCACATCTCTCGGCTCGCCGCTCTCCAGTATGAGAGAAACCTGGGTTCTTTTTTTGGTTCTTACAAGATGCTGCTCCACAGAGGAAACCGCGAGGAGAGACGGAATCGGCACGTGGTTCTCATCAACACCGCGATCAGAAAGGATGATGATGTTATAGCCCTTTGCATAAGCACGGTCCACGGAGATGTTCAGCTGCTCCAGCGCCTTTTCAAGCGATGTGTTCTTGTAATAAAGGAGGGAAATGATATCTGTCCGGAATCCCGGCTGATCCAGCTGCCGGATTTTAAGAATGTCAACGCCGTTCAGGATCGGGTTGTCCACCTCGAGCATTTTGCAGTTCTCACTCTTTTCCTCCAGGAGGTTTCCGTCAGAGCCTATATAAACCGTTGTGTCTGTTACAATTTTTTCCCGCAGAGAATCGATCGGCGGATTGGTAACCTGTGCAAAAAGCTGCTTGAAATAGTAAAAAAGCGGCTGATGATTCTTTGATAAAACCGCAAGCGGAATATCATGCCCCATGGAAGCTGTCTGTTCCACCCCGTTCATTGCCATCGGAAGGATGCCTGACTTGACATCTTCATAGGTATATCCGAATACCTTATAAAGACGGTCACGCATTTCCTGTGTATGTACCTCGATCTTACGGTTCGGAATGCTCAGATTCTCAAGATGCAGCAGATTTCCGTCGAGCCATTCTCCGTAAGGCTGCCTTGTTGCATAATAATCCTTGCATTCATCATCGGTAATGATTTTCTTTTTCTTTGTATCTACCAGAAGAATCCTGCCCGGCATAAGCCTTGATTTCTTTACAATATGCTCTGCAGGAATCGGCAGGACGCCTACCTCCGAGCTCAGAATCAGGCGGTTGTCATCCGTTATATAATATCGGGACGGACGCAGGCCATTGCGGTCAAGGGTTGCCCCTACAAGATCTCCGTCCGAAAAGATAATCGCTGCAGGACCGTCCCACGGCTCCATCATTGTTGCATAATAATGATAGAAATCTTTCCGTTTCTCCTTTATAAAACGATTGTGCTTCCAGGGTTCCGGAATCGTCGCCATCATGGCAAGCGGCAGATCCATTCCGTTCATGTAGAGAAACTCAAGCGTATTGTCCAGCATGGCCGAATCCGATCCCGTCCTTGCTACAACCGGAAAAATCTTGTCAATATCCTTTTCAAGCAGCGGACTGGAAATGGTTTCCTCACGGGCAAGCATACGGTCAATATTGCCGCGGATTGTATTGATCTCGCCATTGTGCGCTATCATACGGTACGGATGTGCACGGTCCCAGCTCGGCGTGGTATTGGTTGAAAACCGTGAATGCACTATGGCAATGGCTGTCTTATAAACCGGATTCCGCAGATCATCATAAAATGCCCTGAGCTGATTTACAAGAAACATGCCTTTGTAAACTATGGTACGCGAAGAAAGAGAACAGATATAGGTGTCCTCCGAGCTTGGTTCAAACTCACGGCGGAGTACATACAGCCGCCGGTCAAATTCAATCCCTCTTTCGACATTCGCAGGCCGCTCTATAAAGCACTGGAGAATCCGAGGCATACAGTTTCTGGCCATATCGCCGAGGATTTCCGGATGAACCGGTACTTCCCTCCAGCCGAGGAAATGCAGCCCGTTTTTCTCTGCAATAACCTCAAACATTCTTTTTGCGAATGTTCTTTTAAGCTGATCTGCCGGCATGAAAAACATTCCTACGCCATAGTCGCCCTTTTCCTTTAAAGCAATCCCGGCTTCCCTGGCTGCTCCCGGAAAAAAGTCGTGCGAAATCTGCAGGAGAATGCCCACACCATCTCCTACCTTTCCGCTTGCATCCTTGCCTGCACGGTGTTCCAGCTTTTCCACGATATGCAGTGCGTCATCCAGTACACGGTTGTCCTGATGTCCGTCAATATTGACAACCGTTCCGATGCCGCATGCATCCCGTTCGCTCCGGAGGCCCTCAAGATAATTCCGATATTCGGTCTCGCTCATTTCATGCTGTTTTGTCATTGAAATACTCCCATCTTCCATATGACCGGAGCGGACCCTGGATCCGGCCCGTTCCGGATTTTCTGTTCTTAATCTGATGCCGCAGTATCCTGCAGGCATTGCCTTAAATCAGAATTCTACCTTACCGCAGTGAGAAAAGCAGCTCATCATAGGTAGGATAAGAAATAAACTCACCCGGTATCATTGCCTCTGCAAGATCCACGGCAGCGCGGAGAGCATCCATATCCTTCAGGACCACATCATGATAGTACTTTGCTGTCGTCAATTCATCCTGTTCCGCTTCCGCTTTCTTAGTATCCTTATTGAGAATTGCGATCCATTTCGTAATCTCGGTTGCACTCTCATCCAGCGTTGCAAGGATATTCTTCTCCATTGCACAGCCTGCTTCCGGCAGAAGCTTTCTCTTGCTTTCTGCGGAATCTGCAACCTCGGCCGTATATCTCACCAGTGCATCGGTGAAATCCTTCTTTACCATATCCTGCATGGTCAGCGACTCGATATGGATTGTCTTTACATAATTCTCAAGATAAATCTCATAACGGGAACGGATTTCTGTCTCGGTAAAGATACCGTGCTTTTCAAAAAGCTTCATGTTCTTGTCCTTCAGAAGCTGCGGCATAGCCTCCGGCAGGGACTTCAGGTTGTAAAGGCCTCTCTTTTCGGCTTCGGCAACCCATTCATCTGTATAACCGTTTCCGTTGAAAAGGATTCTCTTATGCTTCTTTAACATCTCGCGGAGAAGTGCATGGATTCTGCCCGGAAGCGCATCCGCCGGCACATCCTTCAGCGTTTCATAAATTCCCTCAATAGAATCCGCTACAGCTGTATTTAAAATAATGTTGGGATCCGCAACCGAAAGGGAGGATCCGGGCATTCTGAATTCAAACTTGTTTCCTGTAAAGGCAAACGGCGATGTTCTGTTTCTGTCCGTCGTATCCTGCGTAAAGTGCGGCAGTACCTGTGCGCCGGTTTCCATCTGCTTCTTTTCGCTTGCCGTAAAGATCGTATCATCCTCAAGCGACTGCAGAACCTTCTGGAGTTCGTCACCGACAAAGATAGAGACAATCGCTGGAGGTGCTTCATTCGCACCAAGACGGTGGTCATTTCCTGCTGTAGCTACGGAAATCCGCATCAGATCCGCATAGTCATCCACTGCGGCAATGACAGCCATCAGGAATACAAGAAACTGTGTGTTTTCACCTGGCTTCTTACCGGGATCCAGCAGATTTTCTCCTGTATCTGTCGTCATGGACCAGTTGTTATGCTTGCCGGAGCCGTTGATTCCCTCGAATGGCTTCTCATGCAGGAGACATGCATAGTGGTGCTTGTCCGCTACTTTTTTCATCATTTCCATTGTCAGCTGGTTATGATCAACTGCAATATTTGCGGTTTCAAAAACCGGTGCGAGCTCATGCTGGGATGGTGCGACTTCGTTGTGCTTTGTCTTTGCCGGTACGCCCAGTTTCCAGAGCTCCTCGTCCAGATCATGCATGTATTTGGAAACCTTCGGCTTCAGAACGCCAAAGTAATGATCCTCCATCTCCTGTCCCTTAGGTGCTGCTGCACCGATCAGTGTTCTTCCGCAGAGAAGCAGATCTTTCCGCGCCTTATACATATCCTTGTCAATCAGGAAATATTCCTGTTCGGAACCGACTGTAGTATCCACATGCTCCACTGCCGTATTTCCAAGAAGATGCAGCAGTCTGACAGCCTCCTTGTTCAGCGCCTGCATGGAACGAAGCAGCGGTGTTTTTTTATCCAGTGCCTCCCCGCTGTAGGAACAGAATGCGGTCGGAATGTAGAGCGTCCCGTCCTTGATGAATGCCGGGGAACTTGGATCCCAGGCCGTGTAGCCTCTCGCTTCAAAAGTTGCCCTGAGACCGCCGGACGGGAAAGAAGAAGCATCCGGCTCTCCCTTTACCAGTTCCTTTCCG
>CAZPEW010000067.1:0-10582 GCA_964585695.1 uncultured Lachnospiraceae bacterium | reverse complement strand
GGCGAGGGTGCTGCCAAAAACAGTTATCTGAATATGGATCAGATTATTTCCGCCGCACAGACGATGGGGGCAGATGCCATCCATCCGGGCTACGGCTTTTTATCTGAGAACAGTGCCTTTGCGCGGAAATGCAGTGAAAACGGTATTGTGTTTATCGGGCCGGAAGCGGATGTCATTGATCGTATGGGCAATAAATCCAATGCCCGGAAAACCATGATGGATGCCGGTGTGCCGGTCATCCCGGGTACCCGGGAGGCAGTCTATGATTCTGAGACCGGCAAAAAGATGGCGCGTGAAATCGGCTATCCGGTCATGATCAAGGCATCCTCCGGCGGCGGCGGAAAAGGTATGCGCCAGGCGATGACAGAGGCGGATTTTGACAAGGAATTTGACATTGCACAGAGGGAATCGGCGAATGCATTCGGCGATGATGCCATGTACATCGAGAAGCTGATCCTCCATCCGCGTCATGTGGAGGTACAGATCATGGCGGATCAGTCCGGGCATGTCGTTACACTCGGCGAGCGTGACTGCTCCGTGCAGCGGAATCACCAGAAGCTGATCGAGGAGTCTCCCTGCCCGGTAATTGATGATGCAACGCGGCATAGGATGTATGCGGCGGCAGCAACTGCAGCCAGAACCGTTAACTACACCAATGCGGGAACCATTGAATTCATTGTCGACCGTGAGGGACATTTCTACTTTATGGAGATGAACACCCGTATCCAGGTAGAGCACGGGGTTACGGAGATGGAAACCGGGACGGATCTTGTCATTGAGCAGATCCGGGTTGCAGCAGGAGAGGATCTTTCCTTCCGTCAGGAGGATATCCGTCTGAACGGCTGTACGATCGAATGCCGCATCAATGCGGAGATTCCGGAGCGGAACTTTATGCCGAGTCCCGGCAAGATCCTGCATCTGCATCTGCCGGGCGGCAACGGCGTGCGGGTAGATTCTGCGCTGTACACCGGCTATGAGATTCCGTCCGAGTACGATTCCATGATTGCCAAGATTCTTGTGCATGCGCCGGATCGTGACAGAGCCATTGTCAAAATGCGGGCGGCGCTGGATGAAACCCTGATTCTCGGTGTGGAAACGAACCTGGATTTCCAGTACCGGATCATGATGAACCAGGTCTTTGTCGACAAAAAGGCCGACACAGGCTTTATCGAGAAGTTTGTGACAGGAGGAGAAGAGCATGTATAAGGTGGATTTGAACAGTGACCTCGGAGAGAGCTTCGGAAGATACACCCTGGGGATGGATGCTGCGGTTATCCCGCTGATTTCCTCTGCGAATGTTGCCTGCGGTTTCCATGCCTCGGATCCGCTTGTCATGCAGAAGACTGCGGCACTTGCGGCAGAGGCCGGCATTTCCGTCGGTGCGCACCCGGGTTTTCCGGATCTCCTCGGCTTCGGCAGGAGAAATATGGTGATCTCTCCGGAGGAGGCAGCTGCCTATACACTGTATCAGCTGGGCGCACTGGAGGCATTTCTCCGTCCGGTCGGACTGAAGCTGCAGCATGTCAAGCCGCACGGCGCGCTTTACAATATGGCAGCCAAAGATTATGCACTGGCAAAAGGCATCTGTGAGGGCATCAAGGCATTCGACAGGGATCTCATTGTGCTGGCACTCTACGGCGGACAGCTGGAAAAGGCAGCGGGAGATATGGGACTGAAAACCGCTGCAGAGGTTTTTGCAGACCGCGCCTATGAAGAAGACGGAACACTGGTTCCGCGGAGCAGACCGGGTTCCATGATTACTGACGAGACGGAAGCCATCACCCGTGTCATCCGGATGATCAGGGAAGGCAAGGTCACCGCCATCAGCGGCAGGGACATCGATATCCGTGCCGATTCTGTATGTGTGCACGGCGACGGCGAGAAGGCGCTGCTGTTTGTTAAAAAGATCAGAGAAGCTCTGGCGGCTGAGAACATAAGCATCTGTGCACTGAAAGATTTATAGACTGAAAGAGAGTCTTCCATCAGTAGCGGAAATAAAGCTCACAATGAAACTGCGCGGCATCGGAGGAGAAATCTGCGGTGCCGTCATGTTTTGAAACAACACTGCGGACAGACTCCAGTCCGGTACCGGGGACATTCCGTTTCCTGGATATGTATTTCCCATCCTGCAGCCGGACAGTTCCGTCAAAGCTGTTATCCAAAGTGAGGAAAAGCAGTTCTCCCTGAATACGGGTGTGCAATGCAATAAAACGTTTTTCCGCAGGCAGATATTCGCAGGCTTCAACTGCGTTTTCCATCAGGTTCCCAAAAATAATGCAAAGATCCTGATCGCTGACAGAAGGAGTGACAGCAGGAACATTAAGAAGCAGGTCTGTGCGAATCTGTTTTGTTTTTGCAAGTGCATAATAATAACCGGCGATTGCATTTATTATGGCGTTAGATGAAAGATGTTCTGCCGGTTCTGCAGGAACAGATTGTATGAGTCCATTCAGATAGCTGTTTAATCGGTCATAAAGTCCGGAGTCGGCAAAAGACTGCAGAATAGCAAGCTGATGGCGCAGATCATGCCGCTGTCTGCGGACCGAATCCATATGTTCAAGCAGCAGACGGGCTCTTTCCTTGTGGATTTCTGTCTGCTTTTCCTGCATTTTCAGTTCGAAGGATATCTCCTGTTCTTTTTCTTTTGCCATGTGGAGCTCTCTTGCAGAGAGACTGACAAAAATAGCCGAAAACAATACAAAAGTAATACCGCCGATTAAAGTAAAGTTGGTGATGCGTAATGAAAAATGGATATTATAATTCATGATTTCCAGTATGGCGGACGTTAAAAACAGAATAAACGGAATCAGGAAATAAAGAGCACGGGGATTGTGATATTTCCGGATATCATAGCAAAGGCAAAGGATAGATAAAAAAAGAACGGATGGTATTTCCAGATGAAATAAATACATGCTTTTCTGGAAAGGCAGTATCCCTGTAAGCTCCAGTACAACAGCAGCAAGCAGGAGAAACTCGGAAAAAACAACAGTAATATCGAGTATGATATAATGCCGAGGATAAATCAGCTGTCTCGTGAAATAAATCAGCGGGATCGGCAGGGCATAGAGAGACATAAAAGATAACAGAAACAAAAGAGGCGCATGACCGAAAAACATGATGGTAAAATTGCTTTCGGTTATTCCCCATAATCCGCCAGTCAGTGCAAACGCAGACAGCCAGAAGCTTTCCGATGAATTTTTACCGGATTTCCATCTGAATTCGATCAGCAGGAGAGAGATACTGATTATCAGCAAAGTAAATCCAAAAGTCAGCGTGATGAGTGAGAGTATAAAGGTTGGCCCCATTGATTTCAGAATATACTGCCCTATTGCCCGGTCAGAACCCATAACCGGAGCTGCAAGAGACAGAAAATCTCTGGTGCTTGGGGAAAGGCAGACCATTTCCACAGTGGATGGAACCGCTGATTCCGGAATATGTACAGAGCGCAGCATTGTGGGAGGATCTTTCATGAAAGAAGGAAAACTTCCATCCTGGCCATAAGCATACGAAAGTTCATTGTTGACAAAAATCTTAAATGGGCTGTATACGGATTTCACGAGCAGCAGGGTGTCAGAACCGGCAGCTATAAGGAATTTTATATGAACCTCCGTTCTCGGTTTCAGATTGTGCAGGGTAAGCGGCAGAGAGGCTGATGCAGAGGTCCCGTTACAGGAAATCTCGACCTTGTCTACTACAGAAATGGCCGGCTCATCATTTTGCATGTAAAGCTCATCTTGCTGCAGTACGAATATTATCATGATCAGAATCGGTAAGAAAAACAAGACCGGAAGAAAATGTGAGGCTGTATTTTTTATAAATGCTTTCATGAATCAACCTTTCCTGGTTTCAGCAAAAATATAAGAAGTAAATGCCCTGGAAGCAGCAGACAGATTCTCGCGGCGGATATGGACATTTCCGCCGTCTTTCATTTTAAAGACCATTAATATACGGTCTATGCTGCTGACATAGGAGAGATTTACCAGATAACTTTTGTGAGCTCTGAAAAAGGGCGGGTGCGGAAGTGCTGATTCAAGCTCATCAAGGCGGCCGCTGCATTCGAGCGTTTTACCATCAGAAAGCCGATATTTCAATACCTTCAGGGACTGCTCAATATAGCAGACCTGTCCGTAGGATACTTTTACTTCCCCTTCTTTTGTTTTAACTGTAATGCCCGGGGTCTCTTTCTTGATTTTTTCGGAAATCAGAAGAGCATCTTTCAGTTCATCTGTCCTTACAGGCTTTTCCAGATAGCGCAGTACGTGGAAACGGTAGGCCTCAAGTGCATGATCCTTGCTGGTTGTTGTAAAAATAATTGTTACCTCAGCATCCAGCTCCCGGATTTTTTCTGTTGCACAGATACCATCTGTGTTTTCCATATAGATGTCCATAAAAATCAAGTCGTAAAACCCCGGAATAAAGCCTGAAAGCAGAGCATCTCCGGAATCAAATGCCTTAATCCGGCTGTCCGGACTAAGTGCCTTGATTTTTGATTCCAGTTCAAGCTGTTCGCTTTTTTCATCATCACAGATGGCGATCATAAGAGGCTGCATACGGGATCCTTTCCTACAGATGATTCAATAAATTTATATCATAATTGTTAAGTTAATATAAAAACGTAAAGAAATCAAGTGAGCATGGAAATTCAGGATTTACAATTATTTTACATGAATCCCTGCGGAGATTTTACAAAGGTCTCCTATGATAGGTTTCGTAAACTAAAACGAACTTATCACAGGAGGCTTTTTATTATGAAAAAAACGATGGTGATTATGATAGCGGTAATTCTGACAGCAGGTGTACTTTCCGCATGCGGTGCTTCCGGAAACGGAGCCGGTGCAGGAAGCACCGCTGCCGGGACGGTATCTGCAGCCGGAAGTATGAGCGGAACCATTGATGTTATTTCAAGAGAAGACGGTTCCGGTACGAGAGGCGCTTTTATTGAACTGTTTGGCGTAGAGGAAAAAGGCAGCGACGGAAAAAAGACGGACAACACAACAGAAGATGCAGAGATTACCAATTCTACGGAAGTTATGATTACCTCCGTATCCGGGGACAGGCAGGCAATCGGCTACATTTCCCTCGGTTCGCTCAATGATTCTGTAAAAGCACTGCAGATAGATGGTGCAGAGGCGACTGTTGCTGACATCAAGGCCGGAACCTATAAAATTTCAAGACCCTTTAATATCGTAACCAAGGGGGATGTTTCCGCAAATGCAAAGGATTTTATCCGGTTTATTTTTTCTGCTGACGGGCAGAAGGTTGTTGAGGACAGCGGCTACATTTCCAAAGGCAATGAAGGTGCTTATACCGCATCGGGACTGAGCGGTAAGGTAACTGTCGCCGGTTCTTCCTCTGTCACTCCGGTTATGGAAAAGATAGCAGAAGCCTATAAGGTACTGAATCCGAATGTAACTGTGGAGGTGCAGCAGTCTGATTCCACAACCGGTGTTACCTCTGCCATAGACGGAGTCTGCGATATCGGTATGGCCTCCAGAGATCTGAAGGATACCGAGACAGCTGCAGGTGCAGAAAGCAAGGTTATCGCCATGGATGGTATTGCGGTGATTGTCAATAAGGAAAACCCGGTAAAAGGACTCACAAAGGATCAGATTAAATCCATTTATACCGGCGAAACAGCCCGGTGGGATGAAATAGAGTAAGCAGCATAAGATATAAGGAGCGCGGGGAAAGAAAATCATGGAAATCAAACTTGGCTTACAGCAGAACAGGAATGCATTTAAACTGCAGGAAATGACAGAAACAGAAGTGACTGGAAGCAGTATGCAGATTTCTGCAGCACGGGAGGATGCATGCTGCGGCGCAGGTGCAAAGCCTGCGCCGTTCCGGGGCGGAAAGGCAGAAATCAGGGAAAGCATTGCAAAATATGTTTTCATGCTGCTTGCCTGCATGAGCATATTCCTTGTGCTTCTGATCTGCTGGTTCCTGTTTTCCAACGGGCTTCCTGCTGTTTTTAAAATCGGTGCCAGGCAGTTTCTGACCGGAACCGTATGGAAGCCGAACAATCAGATCTTTGGGATCCTTCCGATGATCATCGGTTCTGTCTACGTGACATTCGGAGCCATCCTGATCGGTGTACCGGTCGGAATCCTGACAGCTGTCTACCTCGCCAGATTCTGCCCGAAGCGTTTATACCGCATCCTGCAGCCAGCAGTGGATCTCCTGGCAGGAATTCCATCCGTGGTATACGGATTTTTCGGACTTGTGGTGATTGTGCCGGCTGTTTCCTTCCTTACAAGAGAATTCGGCGGAAAGGGCAAGTCCATTCTGACAGCCTCCATCCTCCTCGGTATCATGATTCTTCCGTCTGTCATCAGCTGTGCAAAGGCAGCCATCGATGCAGTGCCGGAAAGCTATTATGAGGGGAGTCTTGCACTGGGGGCAACCCATGAACGGTCTGTATTCCATGTTGTGGTTCCGGCAGCACATTCGGGGATTATGGCGGGCGTTGTGCTCGGTGTCGGCAGGGCCATCGGCGAGACCATGGCGGTGATTATGGTGGCCGGCAACCAGGCGAGGATGCCGAAGGGGATTTTCCAGGGCATCCGGACGATGACGGCAAATATTGTTCTGGAGATGGGATATGCCACAGACCTCCACCGGGAGGCACTGATTGCAACCGGCGTTGTCCTGTTTGCATTTCTTCTGATCCTGAATCTGATTTTTTCCTGTATCAAGCATAAAGCGGAGGCACAGTTCTGATGAGCCAGAAAACGGAAAGCATATTTCTCAGAGCGATTACCTGTTCAGCAGCTGCGCTGACAGTGGGGACACTGTTGTTTCTAATTGCCTATATTCTTATCAGAGGTATCCCCAATCTGAATCCAGGTCTGTTTGCGTGGGTCTACAATACGGAAAATGTATCGATGATGCCGGCAATCATCAATACCATCAGTATGACGGTTCTGTCTCTGCTGATCGCGGTACCGATGGGTATCGGTTCTGCTGTTTATCTTGTGGAATATGCAAAGCGCGGCAGCAGACTGGTAGAACTGATACGGCTTACAACCGAGACGCTTTCCGGAATCCCGTCCATTATTTACGGACTGTTCGGATATCTCCTGTTTGTAATACAGCTTGGCTTCGGATATTCACTTCTGGGCGGGGCCTGCACGCTTTCCATCATGATTCTGCCGCTGATTATGCGGACGACAGAGGAAGCGCTCCGTGCGGTTCCGGATCTGTTCAGAGAGGGTTCTTTCGGGCTGGGAGCGGGCAAACTGCGTACGATTTTTGCCATTGTACTTCCGGCATCCATCCCCGGTATACTGGCGGGCATCATTCTTGCGATCGGAAGGATTGTCGGAGAAACGGCAGCACTGATCTATACCTCCGGAACCATTGCCGGAGTGCCGGATTCGGTTATGGGCTCAGGCCGCACGCTTGCAATCCATATGTATGTGCTTACGAATGAAGGCCTGTATACAAACCAGTCCTATGCAACCGCAGTCATACTGCTTTTTATTGTCTGCGGCATCAACGCATTTTCCGCACTGATCGCAAAACATCTTGCGGCTGCCAGCAGCTGAAAAACGAGGTAATTATGGAAAAATTTGAAATTGCAGATATGAACCTGCATTACGGAAGCTTTCATGCACTTCATAATATCAATCTGAAAATCAGGGCGAATGAGATCACAGCCTTTATCGGGCCGTCCGGCTGCGGCAAGTCAACGCTTCTCAAGTCTCTGAACCGCATGAATGATCTGGTGGAGGGCTGCCGTATAGACGGTGATATCCGTCTGGACGGAACCGATATCTACGGCAGAGACATGGATGTGAATATGCTGCGGAAAAAAGTAGGTATGGTATTCCAGAAACCGAATCCATTTCCGATGAGCATTTATGACAATGTAGCTTACGGACCGAGGACACACGGAATCCGCAGCAAGGCGATGCTCGATGAAATAGTGGAGACCTCTCTCCGCAGTGCGGCAATCTGGGATGAGCTGAAGGACAGACTGGGCAAATCTGCGCTTGGTCTTTCCGGCGGCCAGCAGCAGAGACTCTGCATCGCAAGAGCACTCGCTGTAAAACCGGAGGTGCTTCTGATGGATGAGCCGACCAGTGCTCTGGACCCGATTTCCACCTCCAAAATAGAGGATCTTGCCGTAGAACTGAAAAAGCAATATACTATTGTCATTGTTACGCATAACATGCAGCAGGCTGCCAGAATCTCGGATAAAACGGTGTTTTTCCTTCTCGGAGACCTTGTTGAAAGCGGTGAAACGGAAAGACTTTTTTCCATGCCGCAGGATAAAAGAACCGAGGATTATATTACCGGACGGTTTGGCTGATGACATGGTGAATTGCAGAGAGTCATGAGGAGGGATTATGCGCAACAGATTTGACAGGCAGCTGGAGGAGCTGAATGAGCAGCTGACCGAAATGGGTTCCTGCTGTGAGGAATGTATTAACCAGGTTGCCATTGCACTGACGACAGCCGGTGAGAAAAACAAATCGGAGAACGGTACGTCTGTGAATGCAGGCGTGCTTCGTAAGGTCTATGAGACGGATTCGATGATTGACCGGCTGGAGAGAGAAATTGAGGCGCAGTGTCTGCGGCTTCTCCTGGAACAGCAGCCGGTAGCAAGAGATCTCCGCTATATATCCGCGGCGCTCAAGATGATTTCAGACATGGAGAGGATCGGCGACCAGTGTGCGGATATTGCGGATATTACCGGTTTCCTCAATAATGCAAGATCTGCAAATATTGAATCAGCGGTCCATATCCAGGATATGGCCAGTGCCACGATGGAAATGGTGACCAGTGCAGTGGATTCTTTTATTGCACGTGATCTTACGCTCTCAAGGAAGGTGCAGCAGTCGGATGATGTTGTGGATGAACTTTTTTCCAAGGTGAAGCAGGAGATCAGCGGGCTGGTTTCAAAATATCCGGACCAGGGCGAATCGCTGCTGGATCTTCTGATGGTTGCCAAGTACTTTGAGAGGATCGGCGATCATGCGACCAATATTGCCGAGTGGGTGGAATTCTCCATCACCGGAGAGCATGCAAAGAAGGTAAAATACGAGAAGCAGTAAGGCCGGAAAAGACTGCAGCCTGTACGGAGACCAGCAGCGGAGACCGGTATTGAAGACAAAAAAAGGCAAGTAACGGAGGACAGTATGCCGAGGATTGCAGTGGTAGAAGATGACGGAAACATCCAGAAGCTGATCAGCTATGCACTGGAAAGCGGAGGATATGAGGCGAAGGGATTTGACAGCGGAGATGCATTTCTCTCCGCTGTTTATGATTACCGTCCGGATCTTGTGATTCTGGATATCATGATGCCGGGGACAGACGGGACTGAGGTTCTGAAGCAGATCCGCAGGAGCCATGCGTTCCGGGATATTCCGGTGATGATGCTGACAGCAAAGTCCGGTGAGATCGATAAAGTGCGGACACTGGATCTCGGCGCGGATGATTACATGACAAAGCCTTTTGGCGTCATGGAAATGATCAGCCGGGTCAAGGCACTCCTCCGGCGGAGCAGAGCAGCAGAGGATACGAAGCTTTCGCCTGCCGGCACACCGCTGAAGCCGGTGCTGCACTTCCATGAAATTGCACTGGACGAGAACCGTCATCAGGTGCTGCTTAGGTTTGAAAGCGGGGAGGAGAGACCGGAACTTACGCTGAAGGAATTTGAGCTTCTTCTGTATATGCTTCATAACCAGGGACTGGTGCTGAACAGGGAGCAGATCATGCTGAAGGTCTGGGGCTATGACTTTCAGGGGGAGAGCCGCACTGTGGACATGCATATCAATTCTCTCCGGCAGAAGCTTAAAAGCGCCGGAGATTATATCAGGACAGTCAGAGGCGTGGGATACCGCCTCTCGGATGATGAATGATGGAAAAGCGAATCTACAGGAGTCTTTATTTTACGGCGCTGCTTGCGCTGCTTTTAAGTACGCTGGCCAGTCTTCTGCTATATTTTAATTTTTATGACCGCCGCGAGGATGAGCATCTGATGACGCAGGCGGAGGCGCTTGCACTTGGTCTTTCTGAGCTGCAGGGGCAGGACATGGCTTCGGTGAATGCATATCTGATGAATTATCAGAAGGCAGTCGCCGCGGAGGGAGACCTCAAGGTCCGCATTACGCTCGTGCAGGCCAAGGATGGCGCGGTTCTGTATGACAGTGATAAGAAATCCTCTGAAATGGAATCGCATTCGGACCGGAAGGAAATTGTTGAGGCAGAGCAGAACGGGCGCGGAAGCGATGTGCGTGTATCACG
Source organism: uncultured Lachnospiraceae bacterium (assembly GCA_964585695.1). Classification (GTDB taxonomy): domain Bacteria; phylum Bacillota; class Clostridia; order Lachnospirales; family Lachnospiraceae; genus Oribacterium. Next base: position 331 of record CAZPEW010000067.1, on the reverse strand, counting down.
GACGCTCGGTAAAAATACCCATTATGCAGCAGTGCGGACAGAAGACGGACGGTGCATCCTCCGGCTGTCCCGCGAGACCAGCAGTCTGACCGGACTTTTTTTCAGGATTCTGCCGGCGCTTGTTCTGGTGATGGCAGTGCTGTTTCTGCTTGTCATGTATGTTTCCAAACGTGTGACCAGGCAGATTGTCGCACCGCTCGACAAGGTTGCGGAGGAAATCCGCAGGATGGACACGCCGACTGTGCGCACAGAGGATTCCGAGGTCTATGAGGAACTGAAGCCGTTTGTAGATTCCGTAAAGGAATCTCAGCAGGTGCGGGAGGAGTTTTCC
>CAZPEW010000066.1:2197-10612 GCA_964585695.1 uncultured Lachnospiraceae bacterium | reverse complement strand
CACAGCGGCCGCAGTTGATACAGGCCGTCGTAGGCTCGGAAGAAACCGGATCTTTCAGAAACGCCAGAATTGAACTTGAATTTTTTGCAACCGGAATATCCAGCTTGAACAGCGGAATACCCATCATCGGGCCTCCTGAAATAATCTTTTCAGGATCTGCCTTAAATCCGCCTGCAGCCTTTATGACCTCTGCATAATTGGTTCCCAGAGGCACCTTGAAATTGCCCGGGTTCACAACCGCATCGCCGGTAACGGTAAGTATCTTTCTTACAAGCGGCATAGACTCACAGACTGCCTCATAAATCGCCACCATGGTATCTGCATTATCGACAATCACGCCCGCATCTGCTGGAAGCATGGAAGAGTTTATTTTTCTTCCTGTCACAGCATAAATAAGCTGACGCTCGCCCCCCTGCGGATATTTGGTCTTGAGTGCCAGTACTTCAATATTTTTTTCATCCCTGACAAGTTCGGTCAGTTTCTGAATGGCATCCGGCTTGTTATCCTCGATGCAGATCCTGCCCTTTGCATTCGGCAGAATTGACAGAACAACCTTAAGTCCGCCGATGATCTTTTCCGGCGTCTCCATCATATCCCGGTAATCCGAGGTAAGATAAGGCTCGCACTCTGCGCCGTTTACAAGGAAATAATCAATTTTCTGAACATCCTTCGGAAAAAGCTTGACCGAGGTCGGGAAGCCTGCACCGCCGAGTCCGACAATACCGGCATCTTTTACGATCTGTACAATCTCCTCTCTCGTAAGCTTTGTATAATCCCGCTTTGTTCCAAAGCCCTCGACCGCCTCATATTTCTGATCATTCTCAATCACAACGGCATCCATCATGGCTCCGCCTGCTGTCAGTCTTTTCTCGATACTTTTTACAGTACCGGAAACCGATGACACCACGCATGCAGAAATAAATCCGCCGGCTTCAGCAATCTTCTGTCCCACAAGGACATGATCACCCTTGGCCACAATCGGCTTTGCCGGTGCTCCGATATGCTGAGAAAGCGGAAATACCATTAATCCCTCCGGCCTGAGCTCAACAATAGGATGGTCCTTTGCGATCTCTTTGCCGTCATAAGGATGGACACCACCTTTAAATGTGGAAACCCCCATATGCAATCCTCCTAATTTATAGACTGTAGAATATTATACGACAAAAATGGATAAGTACAACGAAATAAGGAATCGTGTATTAAATAAAATACACGATTCCACAAAAATATTGCAGTATTTCGATATATTTTTGTCAATGTTTCACAAATATTCTAAGACTTCTCTTAATTTTTACGAGTAATCACTCTACTGTCACGCTCTTTGCGAGATTCCTCGGCTTGTCCACGTCAAGACCCCTTGCAACACTGATATAGTAAGCCAGAAGCTGCAGCGGAACAATTGCAAGACTCGTTGCGAAATGCGGATCCGTCTTTGGAATATAGACCGTGAAATCCGCGGTATCCTCTATACTGTAGTTCCCGTATGTTGTCAGCCCCATCAGGTATCCGCCGCGGCTCTTGACCTCTACCATATTGCTCACCGTTTTCTCATAAAGCTTAGGCTGTGTCAGCACACCTACCACAAGGGTTCCCTTTTCAATGAGACTGATGGTTCCGTGCTTCAGTTCACCTGCTGCATAGGCCTCCGAGTGCGTATAGCTTACTTCTTTAAGCTTAAGCGAGCCTTCCATGCAGATTGCATAATCTATGCCGCGCCCGATGAAAAAGACATCCCTTGCATTGGCATACTTTGCGGCAAACCACTGCAGTCTTTCCTTGTCATCCAGAATCCGCTGGATTTTTTCCGGAAGCATATCCATTTCCTTAATCAGTGCCGCATACTGCTCTGCATCAATGGTGCTTCTTGCTTCCGCGAATGCAATTGCCAGCGCATAAATGGCGATCAGCTGGGTACTGTATGCCTTGGTCGTCGCAACTGCTATTTCAGGACCTGCAAGTGTATAAAACACATTCTCTGCCTCGCGGGCGATGGACGAACCGACAACATTCACGATGCCAAGTGTTTTAAGTCCTCTCTCCTTTGCTTCCCGGAGTGCAGCCAGGCTGTCTGCCGTCTCACCTGACTGACTGACAATGACCACAAGCCCGTTCGGATCCAGGATCGGATTCCTGTAGCGGAACTCGGAAGCAGACTCCACACGTACCGGAATCCTGGCGAGATCCTCAATCACATACTGGCCTGCAGCACCGACATGTGCTGCGGAACCGCATGCAACAATATAAATCGCGGATATTTTCTGAATTTCCTCTCTGGTCAGACCTACCCCGGAAAGATCGATTTTTCCGTCCTTTACAACTGAATTGATCGTATCACGGACTGCCTTTGGCTGTTCATGGATCTCTTTCATCATAAAGTGCTCAAAGCCGCCCTTTTCCGCTGCCTTCTGGTCCATCTTGATTTCCACAAGTTCCTTGGAGATCTCCTCCTGATCTACATTGTAGAAGGTCACCTTGCCTCTTTCGAGTCTGGCAATCTCAAGGTTTCCGATATAATAGACCTTCTTTGTATACTTTAATATCGCCGGCACATCTGATGCTATATAATCCTCTCCGTCCGAAAGGCCGATGATCATAGGGCTGTCCTTGCGCGCTGCATAAATCTCTCCGGGATGATCCGCAAACATGATCGCCAGTGCATAGGAACCGCGTATATGCAGCATGGATCTGGAAATGGCATCCACCGGTCCTCCGTTATATTTTTTATAATAGTAATCGATCAGATTCACCGCGACCTCTGTATCCGTCTGTGAATAGAAGCTGTATCCTTTCCTTTCCAGTTTCTCTCTGATTTCCTGATAATTCTCAATGATACCGTTATGGACTGCAATAACCTCCCGGTCATTGCTGACATGCGGATGTGCATTCGTCTCCGAGGGCTCACCATGCGTAGCCCATCTGGTATGTCCGATTCCGCAGTCTCCGACGAGTGACTGCCCGCTGTTGGTTTTTTCCACAAGTCCTTTAAGACGTCCCTTAGACTTGACAATCTCTGTTTCATGGTCGCCGTCCCTGACTGCAATCCCCGCTGAGTCATAACCTCTGTACTCAAGTTTTGACAGTCCGTCCAAAAGGATCGGTGCTGCCTGATGATTTCCTAAAAATCCTACAATTCCGCACATAAAAAATCTCCCTCTCTTATTTTACGCACAACAAAACAATCAGGATACAGCCGGCCTTCCGGTCAGCTGTATCTTTCCGTCTGTTATGTTCAGAATAAGTGAGTGAGAAAATTTCTGTTGCAGTTTTGATTCTGTTTTTTCTTTTTTCTCTTACGTTTCACAATTACGTGACAGCATCCGCCGAATCTTTCGATAACTGTCATCCCTCGTCAACCATCTGTTAAGGCCCTGGCGCTAATGGAACTTTCTTCCGGAAAATTCCATTTGCACGTATGATAGCACAGAATTACGGATAGGGCAACCTGACTTTTGATCAGCCATCGGAATCCCCCGGTTTATGCAAGCAGATACATCATGAAATAATGGAACATGGAGCCTGCAATGTCAAAGCAGTTAAATATCTCATGGTTTCCGAAATTTCTGGGAAGCTTTTTAAATACAGGAAGCTTCAGTGCATAGATTATGCCGCCGACTGTATAAATCACGCCGCCAGCTACAAGACAGCCGAACTCTGCCGGTGTCATCACGGCACGTATCTTAAAGAAAGCAAACATACAGATCCAGCCAAGTGCAATATAAATGACAGAGGATACCCACTTCGGACAGTTGATCCAGAGGATGTTCATGGCCATTCCTGCAAGAGAAATTCCCCAGACAGCCAGAAGGAGCTGCCAGCCGGTCCGGTCGCCCATTGCAACTGCACAGATCGGCGTATAGGACCCGGCAATCATAAAGAAAATCATCATATGGTCTATTTTCTGCAGAATCTTATTCCATTTTGGAGAGATGTCAAAGCAATGGTAGGTTGAGCTTGCCGCGTATAAAAAAATCACAGAAACCGAATATATCCCAAATACAAGCACTCTCTCGGGACTAGGATGCTGCGCTACACGGAATGCAAGCGGAACCGCCAGAATCATGGACAGAAGCATTGCAATATAGTGTGTAAGAAAACTCCCCGGATCTTTGATTTTGATATTCATAGTATCTCCTTTACCTGCCGCTGCAGAGCCCTGAAAACAGCGGAAACGCAGTGTGTTTTAATTACTTTATCATGTAGTTTTAATAACTACGTCTTGATATATAGGAGTATACTACAAAATATCAAAAAAGCAAGGGGCATTCAGAAAATTCCTGCCCCCTGCTTTCTGTATAAACACAGCCCTTCCTCATCAGCGGACTGCAGATCTGCATTCAGTCCTCATCCGGATATCATTACGAAAAGTATTCTCTTGCATTCCGGAAAAGTCCCATATCATAATTGCCGGGTACGTTTTTATAAAGACTGCTGCCCCATCTCTCCGCGTGCCCCATCTTCCCGAATACCCTGCCGTCCGGTGAAGTAATTCCCTCCACCGCATAATAGGATCCGTTCGGATTAAACTGGATGTCCATGGTCGGTTCACCGTTCAGATCACAGTACTGCGTTGCAATCTGTCCGTTTCCGGCAAGCTCCCGGAAAAGCGCTTCTTCACAAAGGAATCTGCCCTCTCCGTGCGAAACCGCCGTACTGTAAACCTGTCCCGGCATACTGTCAGAGAGCCACGGACTCATATTGGATGCCACCCTGATATTTACAATCTTTGACTGATGTCTTCCGATCGTATTAAAGGTCAGAGTCGGGCAGTGCACGTCCGTATCACGGATTTCTCCGAACGGCACCAGTCCCAGTTTGATCAGTGCCTGGAAGCCATTGCAGATTCCGAGCATCAGACCGTCTCTCTGGTTCAGGAGATCCATGGCAGCTGTTTTTACCTCCTCATTCCGGAAAAACGAGGTAATAAACTTGGCCGAACCATCCGGTTCGTCACCGCCGGAAAATCCGCCCGGTATAAAGATCATCTGTGCACTGCGGATTTTGGCTGCTACTTCGGAAACAGATTCTGCTATATCTTTCCTGCTCTGGTTCCGCACGACAACAATCTCCGGCACAAGTCCGGCATCGCTGCAGGCCTTTGCAGAATCATATTCGCAGTTGCTGCCCGGAAAGACCGGAATCAGAACCTTTGGTCTCTCTGAAGTGACGGCCGGAGCGATCCACTCCTCCTCACTGTAATCCGGGATATGCAGATCTTCCGCTTCTTTTGCATCCGCAGCGTCTTTTTCAAGGTTCATGTTGCAGCGGAATACCTTTTCCAGTCTGTCCTCGTATTCCTCCGAAAGATCAGAAAGCTTCAGCACTTCCGCATTCCAGCAGATTTCCGCATCCTCGGTTACCGTGCCAAGATCCGCAATAACAACACCTGCATCTGTAAGTTCCTTTTCACGGTAAAGATCATCAACGCTGCCGGAATTGCTCAGTTCGATAATGAAAGAGCCGTATGCATACCCGAAAATGTCTTCCACTGACACAGACGGTGCGAATGTAAAGCCGAGCCCGTTTCCGAGACACTGCTTTAATACCGCCTCTGCCGGACCGCCGCAGGTCGGTGTATAAACCGATGCAAGCTTTCCGGCACGGTTCAGCCTGCTGATTGTATGAAACATTGCAAATAGACTTTCCTTATCCGGAAGCTCATTTCTGTAAGCCGGTCTGATCCAGAGTACTTTGTGTCCGGCCGCCTTGAACTCCGGCGACAGAATATGCTTTGCCTCCTCTGTCGTTATGGCAAAGGAAACCAGTGTCGGCGGAACGTCCAGCTTCTCAAAGCTGCCGGACATGGAGTCCTTGCCGCCGATTGCAGCAGCGCCGAGATCCATCTGTGCATCAAATGCGCCGAGCAAAGCCTCCAGCGGCTGTCCCCAGCGGGATGGAACATGCCCGGGCTTACCAAAATATTCCTGGAATGTAAGATAAACATCCGAGTAATCCGCGCCCTCTGCAATCAGCTTGCAGACAGACTCCACCACGGCAAGATATGCGCCCTTGTACTGGTTCTTTTCCATAATGAACGGGTTGCAGCCATATGCCATAACTGAAGCAAGATCCGTATGCTTCTTTTCAACGGAAATTTTGCCTGCCATTGCCTGAATCGGTGTCCTCTGGTATCTTCCGCCGAAAGGCATCAGTACGGTGCCCGCGCCGATGGTTGAATCAAAGCGCTCTGAAAGTCCCCTCTTTGAGCAGACATTCAGATCCTGTGCAAGGGCCGTGTAATTTCCGGTAAAGCTGCCGCTTACCTCTTTTCTGATCTCCTGTCCCTTTGCGGTTTCAATGGAAATATGCTTTTCAGCTCCATTGGAATTCAGGAACTCTCTGGAAAGACTCAGAATAACCTTTCCGTTCCAGTGCATGATCAGCCGTCCGCTGTCCGTTACATCCGCAACGTGCGTGGCTTCCAGATTCTCTGCATGTGCAAGCGCAAGGAATCTTGCCTCGTCTGCCGGTGCCACCACAACAGCCATTCTCTCCTGTGATTCCGAGATTGCAAGCTCTGTACCGTCCAGACCTTCATATTTTCTGGGGACCTTGTTGAGATCGATCAGAAGTCCGTCTGCCAGCTCGCCGATGGCAACCGCCACACCGCCGGCTCCGAAATCATTGCACCGCTTGATCAGTCTGCATGCCTCCGGATTGCGGAACAGCCTCTGCAGCTTCCGTTCCTCCGGTGCATTTCCTTTCTGGACCTCTGCGCCGCAGGAATCCAGGGATTCCAGATTGTGCGCCTTGGAAGAACCGGTGGCACCGCCGATACCGTCTCTTCCGGTGCGTCCGCCCAGGAGAATAACCACATCCCCCGGATCCGGTACCTCACGGCGCACATTTTCCGCCGGCACCGCCGCAACGACTGCACCGATTTCCATCCGCTTTGCGGCATAGCCTGGATGATAGATTTCATCAACCATTCCGGTCGCAAGACCGATCTGGTTTCCGTAGGAACTGTAGCCGTCCGCTGCCGTAGTAACAAGCTTACGTTGCGGAAGCTTCCCCGGCATCGTATCCTTCACAGATCCGGTCGGATCTGCCGCGCCTGTTACACGCATGGCCTGATAGACATAGGCCCGTCCGGACAGCGGATCACGGATTGCACCGCCGATACAGGTTGCCGCACCGCCGAAAGGCTCGATTTCCGTAGGATGATTGTGCGTTTCATTTTTAAAAAGCAGAAGCCAGTCCTCCGGTACCCCGTCAGTCTCAACCTTAATTTTAACAGTGCAGGCGTTGATTTCTTCCGACTCGTCCAGTTTTGTCAGCTGTCCTCTCTTTTTAAGAACCTTTGCCGCAATCGTTCCGATATCCATAAGGTTGACCGGCTTTTTCCTGCCGATTTCCTCCCTGGCTGCCATATAGCGTTTCCAGGAGGCTTCAATCTCCGGATCTGCAAAATCCACATGGTCAATGGTGGTCAGGAATGTCGTATGTCTGCAGTGATCTGACCAGTATGTATCGATCATCCGGATTTCCGTAATGGTCGGATCCCGATGTTCCGAACGGAAATAAGCCTGGCAGAAAGCCAGATCATCCAGATCCATGGCAAGATCTTTCTCCTTAAGAAATTCTGCAAGCTCCGTTTCCGTTTTACCGATAAAACCTGTCAGGGTCTCTACCTCTTTCGGAATATCATACTTTAAATCCAGTGTGCTTACTGCTGCAAGACTTGCTTCTCTCGCCTCCACCGGATTGATGACATACTTCTTGATCTGCTCCGTTTCCTGCCGGGTCAGGCTGCCGTACAGCTTGTATACCTTGGCCGTACGTACCAGCGGTCTCTCTCCCCTGGTCAGAATCTGGATACACTGTGCCGCACTGTCTGCCCGCATGTCAAACTGTCCAGGCAGATATTCAACGGCGAATGTCTCCGCCGTATCCTCCGGAAGGGTATCCGTCACATTGTCCAGCTGCGGTTCCGAGAGCACAAGGCGCTTTGCATCCGCAAAGGTTTCCGCATCCAGGCCTTCAACATCATACCGATTAAATAAACGAACTTTCGTAAGATTTCCGATCAGAAGTATTTGCCGGAGATCGTGACAGAGACTGTCTGCCTCATGACGCAGACCTTCCTTTTTTTCCACATAGATACGATTTACCATTGTTCTCCTCCAGTCATGCTGTATATGTCAGTGCTGCTTTCCGCGCACCTGGTTTCTGCGGTTCCTTACCGCCTGTATGCTTTCAATGCCTTCTGTCCGATATCCCGTCTCATATGCATATTCTCAAAATGGATCTTGTCTGCATCCTCATAAGCAAGTGAAATGGCCTTTTCCAGTGTTTCTCCTGTTCTCACCACGCCGAGAACTCTTCCGCCATGCGTATACAGCTTCCCGTCCCGCATTTCGGCACCCGCAACAAAGACATTCTCACATTTCCCGATACCGGAGATTTCATAGCCGGATG
>CAZPEW010000066.1:0-2187 GCA_964585695.1 uncultured Lachnospiraceae bacterium | reverse complement strand
ATATCCGCCGCTTGCAATCACCACGCAGCAGGCATGCTCTTTTTTCCACCGCACCTCTGTCTCGGAAAGTCTGCCCTCCGTTACTGCCTGCATGATGGTCAGAAGATCCGAATCCAGCAGCGGAAGCACAACCTGTGCCTCCGGATCTCCGAAACGGCAGTTGTATTCGATTACCTTAGGGCCGTCCTTTGTCAGCATCAGACCGAAATACAGACAACCTTTAAAGGTCCTGTTTTCCGCTTTCATGGCCCTGATGGTCGGCAGAAAAATCTTTTCCATGCATTCCGCCGCAATATCATCCGTGTAATAAGGATTCGGCGCAATCGTTCCCATACCGCCGGTATTCAGTCCCTCGTCATTGTCATTCGCCCTTTTATGATCCATGGAGGAAATCATCGGAACAACGGTTTTTCCGTCTGTAAAGGATAATACGGAAACTTCCGGTCCCTCGAGATATTCCTCAATGACTACGCGGTCCCCGGAATGTCCGAATTTCTTTTCCTCCATAATGACCCGGATCCCCTCGACTGCCTCCTCGCGGGTCATGGCAATAATCACTCCCTTGCCCAGTGCCAGGCCGTCTGCCTTGATGACCGTCGGAATCGGACAGGTCTTTACATATTCCGATGCCTCTGAAAGGTCTGTGAAAACCTCATAGCCGGCAGTCGGAATATGGTATTTTTTCATAAGATCCTTGGAAAAAACCTTGGATCCCTCAATGACTGCCGCCCTCTTATCCGGCCCGAATGCAGGAATGCCTGCTGCTGCAAGTGCATCCACCATCCCCAGCACCAGCGGATCATCCGGAGCCACAACAACATAATCAACTGCCTGCTCCCTGCAGAAGGCAACCGCCTCATCGATATCCTTTGCGCCGATCTCCGGTACGCATACTGCATCTGCAGTCATGCCGCCGTTTCCGGGAATGGCATAAATCTTCCCGATCGCAGTATTTTTCCTTAAAGTCTTTATAATGGCGTGCTCTCTTCCGCCTCCGCCGATCACTGCTATATTCATACTTCCGCACCTTTCCTGCTGCCGGATCTTTTTCTGTCCGTTTTCCTGCTTTGTCTCCGCTTTACAGTACAGACCGCTTCCCTCTCAGTTCCTTTGCCATCATCTCGCAGGCGGCCGGAAGCAGCTTCCATTCTGCCTGCTCCATTACACGTTTCTGCAGAATCTCCGGGGTATCTCCCTCCCGGATCTCCACTGCCTTCTGCAGGAGAATCCTGCCGCCGTCAGGGATCTCATTGACAAGGTGAACCGTCGCGCCCGTGACCTTGACGCCATACTGAAGCGCAGCTTCATGCACCTTCAGTCCGTAATAGCCTTTCCCGCAGAAACTCGGAATCAGTGACGGATGGATATTGATGATTCTGTCTCTGTATTTTCTGGTAAAATTCTCCGACAGGATCGTAAGATATCCGGCAAGAACAATCAGATCCGTTCTGTATTCCTCAAGCAGCTTTATAAGTCCTGCTTCATCTTTTCTTACAACCGCATGCGGAATTCCTGCCTTTTCTGCTCTCTCCAGCGCATAAATTCCGTCCTTTGAACCGACTACAAGACAGATCTCCCCGTCCGGGATCTCGCCGCGTGCCGCCGCATCGATCAGCGCCTGCAGATTCGTTCCGCCTCCGCTTACCAGCACAGCAACTCTAGTTTTTTCAGCCATGTCCGCTCCTTAGTGATGGAAAAGCCGCATTCCGGTAAAGCAGACAACCATATTGTATTTGTCCGCGGTTTCAATAACATTGTCGTCCCGGATGGAACCGCCCGGCTCGGCAACATAGCTTACACCGGACTTCCTTGCACGCTCGATATTGTCTCCGAACGGGAAAAATGCATCCGATCCCAGCGAAACACCGGTTATGCCGGCAAGATACTTTTTCTGCTCTTCCTTTGTAAAAGGCTCCGGACAGCGTGTGAAATAGTTCTGCCATACACCGTCCTTCAGAACATCCTCACATTCATCCGAAATGTAGACATCAATGACATTGTCACGGTCTGCCCGGCGCATCCCCTCCCGGAACGGAAGAGAGAGCACTTTGTCCGACTGTCTGAGATGCCAGACATCTGCCTTGTTTCCCGCAAGTCTTGTGCAGTGGATTCTGGACTGCTGTCCTGCACCTACGCCGATTGCCTGTCCGTCCTCTGCATAGCATACAGAATTGGACTGGGTATATT
>CAZPEW010000065.1:0-10643 GCA_964585695.1 uncultured Lachnospiraceae bacterium | reverse complement strand
GCAGCAGTCTCTCCGTCTCAAAAAAGTTCTGCCCGAACCTGCCGAAATATGCACCTGCAAAATAATAAAAAACCGCATCTTCATTAATATAAGGCAGATCAAACTGCATGTAAACAAAGAATGCGCTGATGATCAGAAAAAGCACGGATACAGCCTGATTTTTGAGAAGCAGATAAAAAAGCGGTGCAAGCAGTACCAGCAGAATCAGCTGCCAGACATACCAGAAGGTCGGGTTGTAGGTATAGCTCGCAGCCGCATTGGAGAATGCTGCCATTGAGAATGCAGCCTGTCCGCTTGCGACATGCATGAGATATCCCAGGATGTTCCATGCGCCGAATGGTATGACCAGCGACATGAACCGCCCGCTCCACTTCCTTCCGATCTCCCGGAAGCTGTGCAGCGTCCTGTAAAACAGGTATCCGCTGATCAGAAAAAAACCAGGCACTGCCATCTCGGAAAGAATGTTGGAAAAAATATATTCGAACCGGATCGGCAGATCCGCACCCGATGCAAGTGCCGCAAAACCCAGTGAAATATTGTCCGTGGCAAGATTTTCCGCGTGCACAAAAATCACCAGAATGCAGAGAAAAAATGTATATATGTAAATTTTATTGGAAAATCTGTCATTCCGCACCATATGTGTTTCCTCCGGATACCGGTATCGGTAACATTATAGCATGGAATAACCTGCAGGAGTAGTAACGATTGTTTGCTGCAGGCGCAGGTTTTTTCCGCCCCGCCGGAATGCTCCATAAAAAAACAGTGCCTGGCACTTCCTGTGTCAGACACTGTCTGTGTGATTTCCGTTTACTGCAGATTCATCTCGATCTGCTGGTTGACATTCGCACGCTGTGCTCTGTAATCGATGAGCTTTGCCTGGATCTTCTTTGTTGAATCCAGAATCAGGGAGATGGACATGTCATGGTTCAGATTGTCAATCAGAAGCGCAATGTACTTTGACATATCAACATTGATATACCATTCCTTGGTAAGGAGCTCCGGTGTCTGGTAAATCAGATTGGTCGTGAGTATTCTGTCAATATAGCCGGCTGCATAAGCCTCATCAAACTTGCTCAGTCCGTTTGTAAAAAGTCCGAATGTACAGCACGCGAATACACGGCGTGCCTTTCTTTCCTTCAGTTCCTTTGCGGTATCGATCAGGGACTCTCCGGAGGAAATCATGTCATCAATAATCATAACATCCTTGCCGGCAACATCCATGCCAAGAAACTCATGTGCAACGATCGGATTGCGTCCGTTTACAACCTGCGTATAATCACGTCTCTTGTAGAACATACCCATGTCGATACCGAGGACATTCGCAAAGTAGATTGCTCTCCGCATGCCGCCCTCGTCCGGAGAAATAACCATCATATGGTCTTTATCGATGTCCAGATCCGATACATTGTTGAGAATTGCCTTGATAAACTGGTATGCACAGGAAATATTATCAAAGGAATCCTTTGGAATGGCATTCATAACCCGCGGGTCATGCGCATCAAAGGTAATGAAATTGGCAACGCCCATGTCATGCAGCTCCTGCAGCATCAGTGCGCAGTCCAGAGATTCTCTGCCGGAACGCTTATGCTGACGGGACTCATACATAAACGGCATAATGACATTGATCCGCTTTGCCTTGCCGGTTGTTGCAGCAATCAGGCGCTTCAGATCTGCATAATGATCATCCGGAGACATCCGGTTCATCTGTCCGAAAAGAGAATAGGTGATGGAGTAATTCATGACATCTACCATAATATAAAGATCCACGCCGCGGACGGTCTCGAGGATATTGCCTTTTGCCTCGCCGGTGCCGAATCTTGATATTCTGGAAGGAACCAGATAGCTTTCCTTCATGTAGCCGTTGAACGCGATTGTGTGTTTATGCTCACTCTCACGTATCTTCCTCCAGCCCGCAAGATAATCATTCACCTTCTGTCCAAGCGGCTCAATGGACTGAAGCGGCAGTATAGCCAGTGGTCCAACCGGAATTCTTTCAATAAATTCGGATGTTCTGGAATCTGACATGTTCTTTTCTCCTCCTGTAATGACTTAGCGTCATGCACACCATAATCGGTATCATTTTATATTACAACGGGCTTTGCCCGAAGTGATCAGTATCTTTGTTGTCCGGTGCCCCGGAAAAGCACTCTTCCGCAGTCTCCGGATCATCCTTACGGAAGTGCCGGTCTTATCTGCAGTCAGGTCAGATGCCTACTCTCTGGTCCTTGCCGTAAAGCGGGATAATGTCGTAGTCGCTCATAAATCTCGATACCACCCGCTCCGAGTAGCTGTCCCGCAGCCTCGACAGCGACAGGTTTGTCGAAATGATAACAGATCTTCCGTAAACCATCCGCTGATTAATGACATAAAAAAGCCGGGACGTTGTAAAACTGTTGTTCAGCTCCGTCCCCAGGTCATCAATCACCAGCAGATCGCAGGAGAGAATCGCCTCGTTCAGATCCTGCTGCACGGCGTCTCCCTGGAAGCTTGCCTTGGAGAAGCTCTCAAAAAGATCCGTACTGGTAAGATAGATCACGCTGTGCGAGCTCTGGATCAGTTCTCTTGCCACGCAGTTGATCAAAAACGTCTTTCCTGTACCCGGACTCCCCATCAGAAGGAGATTTCCGTGATTTTTATCAAAGTTCCTCGTCCAGTCTGTCAGATACTGCCGTACCTCCAGCATATACTGCCGGTTTGTTTTGCCGGTCGAGGCATCAATCGGTACTATATTATCAAATATTTCCGGATTGAAATGTTCAAAATTCTGTACCTGCACAATCTTATCAATATTAGACTGCCGATACAAGAGTTTTTGCTGCATTGCCTTAAAACAATGGCATTTTTGTCCGTTTACAAAGCCTGTATCTCTGCAGTCGCTGCACTGATACTGCAGATCCAGATAGTTTTCCGCGAATCCTGCTGCCCGCAGCAGTGACTTTTTCTCTGCACTGATTACCGCAATCCTGTCCCGGAGCGTATCCTTGTCCGAATGATCCCCTTCGATCAGCTTTTCGGCTGCTGACAGAGAAATTCTCCCGATCTCTGCATCCAGCTCCTTAAGCCTCGGAAGCTTCTCATATGCGTCCCTGATACGTCCCTGCTGCTTCATGAAATCGTCTCTCCGGCGATCATCATAAACACGCATGATTTCATTGTACTGAGAATTACTTAACGCCATTCTTCATCCTATCCATGAGCTTCTTCCGGGCAATACTGTCGTAATCCACCGTTTCGCTCGAATCAAAGTTCATAAACTTATTCGGTTTTGCCGATGCTCTCGGCTTGGTCTTTTTCTCCTCAAAGGCGCGGATCATTCCCTTGGCCTGCTTTACGGTTGCAATCCCCTGCTCATGCCAGTTGATGGCTACAGCCTGCAGATACCTGGAGGTTGTCTTGCCGAGTCCTGCACAGTACTCAAGCAGGAACTCAATCAGCTCTGCATTCATGGAGAGCTCCCGGTACATGAACTCCAGCACATCTACCTGTTTGCCGGTCGGAAGGCTCGGAAGTACATGGCGGGCTACGAAAAGAATACCTGCAAATTCCTCGTCATCCTTTACATCCTCAAGAGAACCATCAGAAACCGCTTCCGGCTCCGCAGCATCACCGGGCACTGCAGATACTGCTGCTTCTGTCTTTGCCTTGCCGGACATACTCTCCGCAGCTGCTGCCGCTTCCAGAATCTGCTCGCTTTCCTCTGCGTGTTCCTCCACTGTGATTGCCTGCTCCACCGCTTTGCCTGCTCCGTCACGGAAAACACCCTGCTTCTCCCAGTAGCGCACAGCTCTCTCGATATCATGATCCGTCAGATTCAGTGCATCCGCCGCATCCCTGATCTCGAACCGCTCTCCTCTGTGCCGCAGAAGAAACAAATACACCTTTATATAGTCTCCGTTGGCATCCGCCATATATTTATCCAGGAAATCATTGGATATACATGTTGCATGAACCGCCAGATTATCATCAATATTCGTTCCCATATTCCACCCCCATCACTTCGTGAGAAGATAGTAGCACAGATTTCGGGGTGCTTCAATCGGACTGCTCCACAACTTTATCCACACAAGTTATCCACATTAGGGTGGATAAGGTGGAATAATCAAATGTCAAGTCTTTACAAATGCATTTTAAAAGAATTTGCAAAAGCTTTCAATGTGGAAATCGCATAAAATCGTTGTCAAGGTTTCGGTTTTTATGTTTTTTTAAAGTACAAACTGCACTTATCCACATTTTGGCTGTGGATTTCCCTCTGTTTTGGTGGAGCGGAAGTTTTTTTCAATCAGGAATACCGGCAACTCCCATCAGAAAAGGCTGCCTGCATCTCTGCCGACAGCCTTTTCATTTCTGATTCACACCGCATTCTGCGGCGTAAGATTTATTCTTCTTTTACTGCACCCGGGAGGGTGAGGAGGTCGTCGCCGACCTTGTAGATATCGCCTGCGCCCATTGTGATGACGAGGTCTCCCGGCTTTACATTTGCGAGGAGGAACTCCTCGATTTTTTTAAAGTCAGGAATATAGTATACGTTGGTATTCTGCTGCAGCATATGTCTGCGGAGATCGTCGGAACTGATGCCGATGGTGTTTTTCTCACGTGCGGCATAAATATCAGCGAGGACAATTTCATCTGCAGTGGCAAGCGCACCGGCAAAATCATCCATCAGCGCCTGTGTGCGGGAATAGGTGTGCGGCTGGAATACAACCCAGAGCTTCCTGTGCGGATATTTCTTGGCAGCCTCGATGGTTGCGGCAATTTCCTGCGGATGATGGGCATAATCATCAATAATGGTGAAGTCCTGCACCGTTCCCTTTTTCTGGAAGCGGCGGTCTGTACCGCTGAACTTTGCAAGTGCATTGACTATGGCCTTCATATCAATGCCAAGTGCGCGGCAGACAGCGATCGCGGAAAGAGAGTTGTAAATATTGTGCTCACCGCTGACACCCAGCGTAATCTTGCAGATTTCCCTGCCCTTCTCAAAAAGAGTATAACTCGGGCGGGCGAACTTATCATAGCTGATGAAATTTGCAGTATAATCGGCGCTCTTGTCCCGGCCGAAGGTGATGCATCTGCACTTCAGACCGTCGGTGAAATACTCATAGTGACTGATATCCTTATTGATCACAAGCAGGCCGTTCTCCGGAAGCTTTTCTGCAAAGCAGCGGAAAGAATGGCGGATATCATCAATATCCTTGAAGAAGTCAAGGTGATCCGCCTCAACATTCAGGATAATCTCAATCGTCGGAAAGAAGGAGAGGAAAGAATTGGTGTATTCACAGGCCTCCGCGACAAAAAGATCAGACTGACCGACGCGAATGTTTCCGCCGATATCTTTAAGCATACCGCCGACAGTAACCGTCGGATCCTGGTTTGCCTCCAGCAGAATTTCCGTAATCATGGAAGTTGTTGTGGTCTTGCCGTGCGTTCCGGAAATATTGATGGCTTCCTTGTAGTTCCGCATAATCTCGCCGAGCAGCTGTGCACGTGTCAGCATCGGAATACCGGTCTCGGATGCCCGCATAAACTCAGGATTGTCCGGATGGATTGCCGCTGTGTATACAACAACATCAATGGTATCATTGATATTCTCCGCCTGCTGCGGATAATGGATGACAGCACCGATCTTCTGGAGATGGTCGGTAAGCTCTGACTCATGTGCATCGGAGCCGGATACGGTAAAACCGCGGTCCAGAAGGATTTCTGCAAGACCGCTCATTGAAATTCCGCCGATCCCGATGAAATGTACATGAACCGGCTGGTCAAATTTGATCTGATACATATTTGCGCCTCTTCTTATATAAACCTGTTAACCTGACTTATCCGAGATGTGCGGAAAAAAGCAGATCCTTTTTTGGCTCCAGCGCAAGCATCAGGATATTGCCGAGCACTGCGACAGCAAGCACCTCCCCGGTTCCGACTGTCAGCATCAGATACGGGATAATCCCCGGCACGCCGTAGGCATAACGCAGCACAAACGGAATGATGATGGCATTGGACAGAATCGGCGGAACGCATACAAGCCATTTGGAAATGGTCCGCACCTTATAGCTGAGTACCGCCCCGATCAGAGTTGCCAGTGTTCCGAATACAATATCCGGAAGTGCCGCTCCGCCGAGGATATTTGCAATCAGGCAGCCGAGCGTTACACCCGGGACGCCGGCGAATGTAAATACCGGAAGAATGCAGAGCGCCTCGGAAATACGGAACTGGATCGCCCCGAAGCTGATCGGCTGGAAAGCAAGCGTCAGTGCAACATAAAGTGCTGCAATGACCGCGGACTGCGCCATAAATACAGTCGTTAACGTTTTTTTCATTGTAATGTTCTCCTTTGGTTTTGTTTTGCGTGAGGAAGGCCTCGAACTCACGTACAGACTGAATGCTTCTTCTCTGCAGAAGCTGACGGTATCAAGATGCATGCCGGTGTGCACGTCTCCGACGGCACCTGCATGCGCAGGTCAGACCTCTGCTTTGCAAAAGCTGACAAGTATTATATCACATGCGGAAAAATAAACAAGTTGCGCTGGAAGTTTGATTATCTGCCGGTTTCCTCCGCATCATCCGGGCTTTTGCCGTTCTGCTCGGTGGTCACATTCCTGGAGAGCTCCTTCTGGGACTCATTAAATGCTTCTGCGGTCCGCTTCTCGGAAGCGGTTGCCTTCTGGTATTCCTTCGGCTGGTTGACCACAACCTGGGGGAACGGAATATTCACATCATATTTGTCAAAGAGGATCTTCATCTCACGGTTCATGTCTCTGCCGAGCTGGACGCGGTCGCCCTCCTTGCACTGGGCAATGATACGGATGTTGACAGCGCTGTCGCCGAGAGAAAGGACGCCCTTATAATACGGACCGTCCGTGATCGCAGGGAGACGCTTCCGGATATTCGGGAGCTCCTTCTGCAGGATGGTCTCCACACGTTCGAGCGACTCGCCATAATCTATGCCGACATCGCAGGTACAGATGGAATTCTGTCTCGTCATATTGATGACGCCGCTTACAAGTGCACTGTTGCAGATGATTTTCACGTTGTTGCCGCCGTCGATGATCTTTGTCGTCCGGACGCCGATCTCCTCAACTCTGCCTCTCCAGTCATCCACCATGACGATATCCCCGACCTGGAAATCCCCCTCAAAAATAATACACAGACCGGACAGGATATCTGAAATAATGCTCTTTGCACCGAGGCCGATCACTACAGAGAGAATGCCGGCCGAGGTCCAGAGCGTCGTTGCATCTGCGCCGAGGAAGCTCAGGCAGTAGTACAGCAGTACAACAACAGAAAGATATTTCACGGAACTCTTCAGAAGTCTGCAGATGGTCTCCCCGCGCGGACTGACAATCCTCGAGAGAAGCGTAAGCAGCTGTTCCAGAATCATGACCAGCACGATCCCGACACAGATGATCAGGAAGCAGGCCGTCAGCGCAAAAACATTCCGGCCGCGCTGCCACTGTGCAGAGGCTACGTAGCTGATGATAGATTCATCCGAAAACAGACTGCTGCGGAAAATATACAGTACAGAAATGGCAAGTGCAAAAATGCCGAGTAGGATGTTCAGCACCGTACGTGTTTTGCCGCCGGCTGTCTGCTCCGCCCATGGTATATAGTTGCCGGACCACCGCTCTGCAACTGCTCTTGTATCCTTAACGGCTGTCTCCGCAGAGGCGCTGCGGGCCTTGCCGCCGGAAGCCGTCTGCTCCGCTTCCTTTCCTGTTTCCCTGCAGAGTCCCTGCCGGATATCGGCGTCTGCAAGCATCACAAGCAGGAAATCCATCAGAGAAAGCAGTACCAGGCACAGTCCTGCTGCTGCAGCTGCCGCCGGCATGCGGTTTGCCATGAGCCGCGCTTCCGGAACGGCAACAAACAGATAGTTGCTGATTCCCTCTGCACAATAGGCAAAGCATGAGCCGCCGTTCAGCCTCACATAATTGCTGTAGCCGTCCCGCAGCTCCGCATCGGTGATGCCGTAATCCGCTGCCGGTTTCCCGACCATTTTTCCGTCCGCAATATAGGATATGTTCTTTGTTTCCTTGTCAACTGCAAATACAAAGCCCCCCGAGCCGATCCGGATCCTGCCGATGACATTCGCGAGCTCCGTTGCGGCCAGCGCATCCTGAAGCTCTGTCGGAACGACCGCCATCTGCAGGAAACCATCTGTCTCTCCGGCAGAATTCTGCATGAGGACGCCGATATACTGGTGGAACTCACCCGAGGTTTCGTCTGCTCTTGCTTCCTGGATAACATACGGAACTCCCTGGAGGAGCTTGCGGAATGCAAAGGACTGGTCATCCGGATTCTCGGAAATCCGGAAATTCACATAGGATGAATCCGAAACCACTTCTTTCCCGTCCCGGTCAAAAATCAGCAGATATTCCACACCAAGCGCCCGTGAGAGCGTCTGCATATCTGTGCGGTTCCAGAGCGCGGGATTCCTTGAAAGGATTCCCGCTGCAGTTTTTGCCTTGTTGAGATATCTGCGGTTGTACTCCTTCGTCAGCTCGGAAACCTCGTCCTTGTTGTCCTGCATGCTGCTGACCACGCTCTCTGCCGCAGTACGGTTGCTCGCATTGCGGAGCGAGAGTGCAAAAAGTGTCTGCAGATAAAATGCCGCTGTAAAAAATACTGCCGTACCGAGGACTGCCGAGGTCAGGATCTTCCTCCTGAGCTGCACATGCCGGTAAAGCCTCCGCCCGTCCTCATTCCGGAGTGCCTTGGCTGTCGATTCCCTGCCGCAGTAGAAGACATAAACCGTCGCTGCCAGGAAAACAATGAGGAACGCTGCAAACATGCCGCCGACCGTAAGTGCATTGGAACTGAGAATCTCGCTCTCCGGCACCAGACACAGTATGGTTGTGTTCTCCGCCTTGACATCCCGCACCCCGGCATAATAGTGCACTCCGCTGATAGAAAGAAACCCGATCAGGATTGCTGCCGCTGCAAAAACCACTGTCACTTTTTTACCGGTATTTTTTTCAGACATCTTTATATGCTCCGTTCTGATGCATTTCCATTTTTTATTATTTTAGCATTCCATATAAGATTTTAAAAGAGCTGTCAGCTCTCCGGCCTGATCTCCGGGAGATCCAGTCTCTCGCCGAGATGCTCCTTGGGGAAAGCGATCCGGTCGAGATGCTCTGTCCGGATTTCCGTGCTGATCCGCCTGAGTTCCTCCTCGAGATCTCCCGCCGAGAGGAGCGCTGCTCCTGCGCCGAAGGTAATTACCTGCACTACCTGATCAGAGGTTGCAACCTCAACCTGGTACCTGTGCCCCAGCTCATGTGTCAGCTCCTCGATGTATTCGTCTGCAGTCATCGCTTCTTTTGTAAAAACCTCATAGATATTGTGATAGCGCAGCTGCTCAACCTGGTGTCCCTGCACCCGGTAGGCATCAAATACCACGATGACCCGCTTTCCGGTAAAGCCGGCATAGTTTGACATCATATCCAGCAGTCTCACTCTTGCTGCATCCAGATTTGCCTTTGCAAGGTCATTCAGCTCCGCGAATGCAAAAATGATATTGTATCCGTCAACCAGCAGATACTTATGCTGCACGGGTTTTTCCTTATACACATACGGTTTATCCGTTTTTCCGGCATGCACGGTGCGCGAAGCTGCTGCATTCGCCTCCGCGGCACGGCTGCGGATCGGCCCATAGGTACGGACAAATATTTCCTCCAGCTCCCTGTCGCCGATATAATGGCCGGAAGTTCTGAAATCCGCCTTTTCCGTCTGCTGCCGGAGTAGGCGTTCCGCATCCTTTTCAAAGTCACGGTGCTCCGCCGGAGCCGTCAGCTTAAGACCGGATTCCACATGCATGTACTGCGGAACCTCACTGAACGGTACCGTAAACCCGGCGCCATGAGCGCAGAAAACCGAGGAGGACGGGTTCAGGAGATCCGCTTCCGGATCATAGTGCATTTCCGCAATGACCTCCTCAGCATTGTGACAGCGGTCATAGCCGGAAAGCGTAAGGAACAGCCTGCCGCGTCCTTTTGTATAAATTGTTACCGCGCGGTGATAGTCCCGCATGGCCGATACCGGCGCCCTCCCATGCAGCACGGTGGTTTCCGTGCCTGTCTCCGGCGGGTCAAACCGGCCGTGCATCTGGTTTATATCCGTCATGGCCCGGCCGACAAATGCGGAGGGGAGCTCCAGCGTAAAGTCATAATAGGGCTCCAGCAGAACATTCTCCGCCTCGCAGAGTCCCTGCCGCACAGCACGATAGGTAGCCTCGCGGAAATCACCGCCTTCTGTATGCTTCTGGTGTGCCCTGCCGGCGACAACCGTAATCCGCATATCCGTGACCGGCGAACCAGTCAGTACCCCCACATGCTCTTTTTCCTTCAGATGCGTAAGGATGAGCCGCTGCCAGTTCCGCGCAAGCATATCCTCGCTGCAGTCCGTACGGAATTCAAGCCCCATACCGCGCGGAAGCGGTTCCATGAGGAGATGTACCTCTGCATAGTGCCGGAGCGGTTCAAAATGGCCGATACCCTCAACCGGGCTCTGGATCGTCTCCTGATAAAGGATCCTGCCCGCACCGAATGTCACGGAAATCCCCAGTCTCTCCCGGATAATCCGCTGCAGGATTTCCGTCTGCACATCACCCATAAGATGCACATGGATCTCGGAAGAGGCTTCTCCCGTCT
>CAZPEW010000064.1:8457-10835 GCA_964585695.1 uncultured Lachnospiraceae bacterium | reverse complement strand
ATATTGACCCGGTTGACGTTACCAACATGCAGACACGTCCGGACATCTGGACAGCAGCCGGCACAACAGACTGGACAATGAACGGTGAGATCGGCATGCGTATCCTGATGCTGGAGCTCGCAGACCAGTATGATAAGATTTATGATCCTGCAAGCAAAAAGACCGGTGTTGATGTTGTTGAAGTACCTGGTACCGCAATCAAGGCAGCAGATCTTAAGTCTGATTCTACAGTAGAGAACCTTGGAAATATCGCAGGCGAGACATACGGCAACCTGGATTATCTGTCAGAGGCTGACTGGATGCCAAAGGCTATGCTCCACTGATGAAACGAATGTAGATGTGGTTATTTAAATAAACGAAGCCACAGGCGATTATTTCTGAAAAGGGGAAGCGTCGGGGTTTGTACCGATGCTTCCTTTTTTCTTTAAAGAGCAAGACTGGAGACACAATATGGATAAGATCAAACTTGAAACGAAACATGTTTCCATAGAATTTCCAGGTGTCAAGGCACTTGATGATATCAATTTTGAGGTATCCACCGGCGAGATCCGTGCAGTGGTAGGCGCCAACGGAGCAGGTAAATCCACATTGATGAAAGTGCTTGCCGGGGCCAATCCGACATATACAGGGGACATTTTTATAAATGGAAATCCTGTGGAGATCCGGACGCCGGTAGACGCCAAAAAGCTGGGGATTCAGATTGTATATCAGGAGGTGGATACAGCGCTGTATCCGACGCTGTCTGTTGCCGAGAATATTGTACAGAACGATATGGTCATGAATAAAAGCGGCTATATCGTCAACTGGGGCAGGGCAAACAGAGAGGGACGCGCGGCACTGGATAAGCTTCACATCTCGAGAGAGATGATTGATGAGCGCGAGCTGGTGCAGAACCTTACACTGGCAGAGAAGCAGATGGTGCTGATTGCAAAGGCAATCCGCTCAGACTGCAGATTCCTGATTCTGGATGAGCCGACGGCACCGCTCAGCAACCATGAGACCGAGGAGCTTTTCCGCGTTGTCAGACATCTGCATGAGACGGAAAATATTGCCATTGTCTTTATTTCCCACCGTCTGAATGAAATCCTGGAAATCTGCAGGAACTATACGGTCATGCGGAACGGCAGGATCATCGATACCACTTCCGTGACCGGCGAAACCACAACCAAAGAAATCGTTGAAAAAATGCTGGGCAGGAAATTTGAGGAGAATTTCCCGAAGGAGGCCTGTCCGATCGGCGATAAATTATTTGAAGTACAGCATCTTTCCGGAGCAAACGGAAAAATCAAAGATGTTTCGTTCTATGTAAGAAAAGGAGAAATCCTCGGAATAGCCGGACTGGTAGGAGCCGGCAAATCAGAACTGTGCAAAACCCTGTTCGGTGCCTATAAGAAGACAGCTGGAACCATGACACTGAACGGAAAAACCTTGAAAATCAACAATTCTTCTGATGCAGTCAGGCATCGGCTGGCACTGGTCCCGGAGGAACGCCGTAAGGAGGGAGTTCTGGTAAATGAGACCGTCAGCTTCAATCTGTCGGCGGCATGTCTGTCCAGATTCTGTACCGCTTCTTTTATCAATAAGCGGAAAGTGACGACAAATGCCAGAAAGATGGTCGAGGAGCTTGGCATTGTCACACCATCTGTCAGTCAGACGGTTAAAAACCTTTCCGGAGGAAATCAGCAGAAGGTAGCAGTCGGCAAGTGGCTGGCCGCGGATTGTGACCTATATATTTTTGATGAACCAACAAAGGGCGTAGATGTCGGAGCAAAGCAGGATATCTTTCATCTGATCAATGAAATCGCAAAGAGCGGAAATGCAGTTATTTATGCTTCCTGTGAGAATTCGGAGCTTTTATCACTGACAGATCGTATGTATGTGATGTACAACGGCACGATCATGGCGGAGCTGGATACCAAAAAGACGACAGAGGATGAAATCATGAATTATTCTGTCGGCGGCGGTTCCGGGAAGCCGGAATAAATTACTGGAGGAATACACAAATGAAAAGCACAAAAAGTTTCCTGAGATTCCTTGTTAACTGGGCTGCTGTACTGGCACTGATGATTTGCTTTGTAGCATTCACCGCAGTTAAGGGAAATGCCTTTCTGTCAGGCAGCAATATGGTAAATATCCTGCGTGCGATGGCAATCAACACGGTATTCGGCATTGCAGCAACGATTACCATGGCACCGGATGGCTTTGATATGTCAGCCGGAACACTGGCAAGCTGCTCGGCATATGCATTCGTATCGGCATATCTCTGGTTCGGACAGTCGCTTGCGATGTCCGTGATCATCTGTATTATCGTAACACTGATCATGTATCAGCTGACGATGTTTCTGATTCTGGTATGCAAGATTCCGGACATGCTTGCA
>CAZPEW010000064.1:5267-8447 GCA_964585695.1 uncultured Lachnospiraceae bacterium | reverse complement strand
CACCAGGGCCTCGGCCAGTGGTACATCGGCGGCGGTGCGGTTTCAACCGGCATGAAGGCACCGTGGGGCGCTGCACCGGCAAGGACAGCACTGTCGGATTCCTTCTCCGCAATCGGACGTGCACCATGGATCATTATCATCATGCTGGGCTGCGTATTGGCGGCATATCTTTTCCTTAATTTTACGAAGCACGGCAGATATCTCTATGCAATGGGCGGAAACAAGGAAGCAGCAAGACTTTCCGGAATCAATATTAAAAAGTACCGCTATCTTGCCGGTATGATTACGGCAGTATTCATCGCAATCGGCGGTATCCTGGTGGCATCCAGAGGAAGCTCCGCACAGGTTATGTGCTGCGATAACTATCTGATGCCGTCTCTGGCAGCAGTCTTTGTCGGCAGAACCGTAGGCGGTGCCGAGAAGCCGAATGCCATGGGTACCATGATCGGATCCATGCTGGTTTCCACGCTGGAAAACGGACTTACAATCTGCGCGGTTCCTTTCTATGTGCTGCCTGCAGTAAAGGGCGCGGTTCTTGCGCTGGCTCTGATTGCGGCTTATGCATCCAAGAGAGAGGATTAACATTCAATTATTACGGGAAAGGGGCACATTATGTCAAAATTTGATCATTATTTCCAGATGAATGTAGATGACGTCATTGAATATACCTTGGAAAAGTCAAAGGAAATCGACTGGTACAAGGCTTCCATGGAAGCGGTTGTTCCGGCTGAGCACGGCAATCTGAATTACGTATACAGAGTATGGGATGGCAAGGGTCATTCGATTTATATCAAACAGGCCGGTACGGAAACCAGAATTTCCAAGGACATGAAGCCTTCCAAGGACAGAAACCGCCTGGAGTCCGAGATTATCATGCTTGAGGACAGATTTGCACCGGGGATGGTTCCGCATATCTATTTCTTTGATACGGTGATGTGCGCCTGCGGTATGGAGGACTGCTCGGATTTTGCCGTTATGCGTGATGCAATGCTCCGGCATGAGACCTTCCCGCGTTTTGCTGAGGATATTTCCACTTTTATGGTGGACACGCTTCTGTTAAGCAGCGATGTTGTCATGGACCATAAAGAAAAGAAGCTGCTGGTCGGCAGATTCATCTCCCCGGATCTCTGCGATATCACAGAGAAGCTGGTTCTGATGGAGCCGTACAACGATCTTAATCACAGAAACAATGTCTATGCACCGAATGCTGATTTCGTACGTAAGGAGCTGTACGAGGATGAAGCGCTGCACCTTGCGGTTGCAAAGCTTAAATTCAAATTCATGACCGATGCGCAGGCGCTGATGCAGGGCGATCTGCATACCGGATCCATCTTTATCCGGCAGGACAGGACAAAGGTTTTTGACTCGGAGTTCGGAACCTATGCACCGATGGGCTATGATACGGGAAACGTTGTTGCCAACCTGATTTTTGCCTATGACAACGGCCTTGCTGCAGGCGATCAGACCTTCTGTGACTGGGTACTGGATACGATTGAAAAAACCGTAGATCTTTTTATTGAGAAGTTCGGCAGAAAGTTTGATGAAGCGGCAACCGAGCCGATGGCAAAGGTCAAAGGCTTTAAGGAGTGGTATCTGGAGGGCGTCCTCAATGATACCGCAGGATATGCAGGCACAGAGCTGCACCGCCGTACGGTCGGTATGGCGAATGTGGTCGATGTCACCAGTATCAGGGATGAGAAGAAACGTCTTCTTGCAGAGCGGATCAATATTTTTGCAGGCAAGAATTATATCATGAATCAGACTGCATTCCGGACAGGCAGAGATTTTGTCGATGCTGTCAGGAAAGCAGAGAAGGAAGCAGAAGCAACGCTGTAAATGCAGTGGAAAGGAGAAGTCATGGATGTAGAGGCTTTTTTTAATAAAGTGATAAGTGTCCGTATGAATGCGGACAGAAGTGCACTGGACATCATAGACCAGACGCTTCTTCCGGGGACCATCAGGAGAATCAATCTCTCCACCAAGGAGGAAATCTGGGAGGCAATCAAGAAGCTGAGAGTCAGAGGCGCACCTGCAATCGGTGCTTCTGCGGCTTACGGCATTGCGCTCCTCGCCTCCAGGATCGATGCGGCGGATTTTGATACCTTTTATAAGGAATTTAAACCGCTGAAGGAATATCTTGCCTCCTCCAGGCCGACAGCAGTCAATCTTTTCTGGGCACTGAACAGGATGGAAGCTGCAGCAGTGCAGCATAAGGATCTGCCGGTTCCGGAGCTTAAGCGCTTTCTGTTTGAGGAAGCAGACCGGATCCGGGAGGAGGACATCATGATCAGCCGGAGCATCGGCGAGATCGGCTTCGGAATCCTCAAAGACATGAAAAAAGAGGGTAAGGAAATCGGCATCATGACTCACTGCAATGCGGGAACCCTGGCAACGGCCAAATACGGTACCGCAACAGCACCGATGTACATTGCACTGGAAAAGGGCTGGGCAGGGACGGATATGCATGTTTACTGCGATGAGACGAGACCGCTTCTGCAGGGGGCCCGGCTTACCTCTTTTGAGCTGTACAATGCGGGTATCACCACAACGCTCCAGTGCGACAATATGGCATCGATCCTGATGAAGTCGGGCCGGATAGACGTTATTTTTGTAGGCTGCGACAGAGTGGCGGAGAACGGAGATGCTGCCAATAAGATCGGTACCTCCGGGGTTGCCATCCTCGCAAAGCATTACGGCATTCCTTTTTATGTATGCGCACCGAGTTCCACCATTGATCTTGCGACACCGACGGGAAATGAGATTCCGATCGAGATGCGTGATCCGGACGAAGTAACGGAGATGTGGTACAAGGAACGTATGGCACCGGAGGGTGTGGATGTGTTTAATCCGGCCTTTGATGTGACGGATCACAGCCTGATCACCGGCATCATTACAGAGAAAGGTCTCTGCAGGGCACCATTTGACAAGGCATTCGAGGCCTTGGGAATCGGGAGGTAGACATGCTTAAGGGAGTACCGGACTGCATTTCACCGGAGCTTTTGAAGGTGCTGGATGAAATGGGTCATGGAGACAGGATCGTGATCGGAGATATCAATTTCCCGGCAGCCTCGGTAGCTGCCGCAAAGCAGCATGTCAATATCCGCTGCGACGGGCACCGGGCGACGGAGGTCATGGATGCCATCCTGCGCCTGATGCCGCTGGACAGCTTTGTGGAGAAGC
>CAZPEW010000064.1:0-5257 GCA_964585695.1 uncultured Lachnospiraceae bacterium | reverse complement strand
AACCATCATGGACAAGATGCCGCAGCATGCGGCACTGGAAACGCCGGTATGGGATGAATTCAAGGCAATTGCCGCAAAGTATGACGGACGCGGTGAGAAGGCAGTCGGTTTTGCGGACCGGTTCTCCTTTTATGATATCGCAAAGGATGCCTACGCGGTGGTTTCGACATCGGAAACAGCTTTCTATGCATGCGTGATTCTGCAGAAGGGCTGTCTTTAAAGCGTGCCGGTGACGGAGCTGCTTTGCATGGAGGAGTAAAATGCTTGAGGAATTAAAAAAACAGGTAGTGGCAGCCGCAAAGGAAGCGGACAGGCTGGGGATGTGCAAACATAAATCCGGCAATTTCAGCATGTATGATCCGGAAACCGGATATGCGGTGATCACGCCGAGCGGCGTGGCGCGGGAAGTTCTGACAGAAAAGGATGCGGCGGTGCTGGATCTGGATGCGAATGTCATCGAGCGCTGCAGCAGTGCAAAGCCCTCGAGCGAGGCGCTGATGCATCTTATGATCTACAGAGAGAGACCGGAGGTCAGAGCCATTGTACATACGCATGCCCGGTATTCGACAGCATTCGCGATCCTCAGGAAACCGATCCCGCCGATCGTATATGAGTGCTCATGGCTCGGACAGAGTCCGACCATTCCGGTTGCGCCTTACGGGAGACCGGGAACCAGGGATCTCGCGGAAAAGGTGGCGGAAACGCTGCTGCACGCGGACTGCTGCCTCATGGAGAGCCATGGCGCGATTGCAGTCGGAGACAGTATGGACGATGCGATGCTGCGCGCGGAATATGTGGAGGAAATGGCAGAGCTTTATTATATTGCGCTTTCTGTAAACCACGGTGAGGAGCCTGCAGTGCTGCCGGCGGAGGAGCTGCGGAAGTGGGCTTATCCAAAGGAGATCAGGCTGTAAATGGGACAGTCCGGAGGCTGGAGAAGCCGGGCTGCAAAAGAGGAAATCATATGAAGAAAATAATCAATGCACCGGAAAATTATACGGATGACATGCTGCGCGGCATCTATGCAGCACATCCGGATATGGTGAAATATGTGCAGAATGACCTGCGGTGCTACTGCACGGCACACAAGAAAGAGGGCAAGGTTGCCATCATCACAGGCGGAGGAACCGGGCATCTGCCGCTGTTCCTGGGATATGTCGGGGAGAATCTCCTGGACGGCTGCGGTGTAGGCGGTGTTTTCCAGTCACCTTCCTCTGAACAGATCTATAATGTATCCAGGGAGGTGGAGGCCGGTGCCGGCATCCTGTACCTCTACGGCAATTACACAGGGGATATCATGAATTTTGACATGGCATCAGAGATGCTCGAAATGGATGATATTCCTGTAAAGAGCATTGTCGGTGCGGATGATGTCCTTTCCAACAGAAATCCTGAAACCCGCCGCGGTGTTGCCGGAATCTTTTTCATGTATAAATGTGCAGGTGCAGAAGCGGCCGCGATGAAAGATCTGGATGCGGTGCTTGCAGCGGCGCAGAAGGCAAAGGACAATACAAGAACAGTCGGTTTTGCGCTGACACCATGCGTGATACCGGAGCTCGGACATTCCAATTTCACACTTGGCGAGGATGAGATGGCATTCGGCATGGGTATCCACGGCGAACCGGGTGTCTGGAACGGTCCGGTCAAGACTGCGGATGAGCTTGCGGAGGAGTCGCTGAATGAGATTCTCCAGGATATGCCGGTTGCGGCGGGGGAGGAAGTCTGCGTGCTGATCAACGGCCTCGGTGCAACCAGCCAGGAGGAGCTGTATATCCTTTCCGGAAGTATCCGGAGGCTGCTGGATGCAAAAGGAATCCGGACCTACCGTACCTTTACGGGTGAATTTGCGACCAGCATGGAAATGGCCGGCGCATCTGTTTCCATCTGCCGTATGGCGGATGCGGAGATGAAGCGGTGGATGGACCTACCAGTACATACACCTTTCTATACACAGTTTTGATTTGTCCGGGATGTCTGCCCTCCTGCACAGGGGGCAGGCGAAGCCCGGGGTACTTCCGCAGGAGAAAGGGGAGAGCATGGAAACAATAGGCTATGAGGAGCTGGAGGCTTTTTTCCAGGGTGCAGCGGATATCTTCCGCGAGAAAAAGGAGGAGCTGTGCGCCATGGACGCCAAAATGGGGGACGGTGATCTCGGTCTCACCATGGAAAAGGGCTTTGCGGCACTCCCCGGGATTATCAGGGAAAACGGAGAGCCGGGAAATATCGGTAAAACCCTGATGAAGTCCGGCATGAAAATGGCAGCGCTGGTCCCTTCGACGATGGGGACGCTGATGGCGAGCGGTATCATGGCGGGCGGAAAAGCTATCGGTGCAAAGAGCGGGATCGGCACGGAGGAGCTTGTACAGTTTCTGAGGGGTTTTGCGGAGGGGATCCGCAAGAGGGGCAAGTGTGAGCGCGGAGACAGAACCATCCTGGATGCGCTGGCACCGGCGGCAGATGCGGCAGCGGAAGCAAGGAACAGAGGCGCCGGGCTTGCAGAAATCATGCAGGCGGCGAGGATGGGAGCGGAAGCCGGAGCAGAAGCCACAAGAGATATGCTGCCCAGGTTCGGCAAAGCCGCTGTATTTGCAGATAAAGCAAAAGGCACGGAGGATCAG
Source organism: uncultured Lachnospiraceae bacterium (assembly GCA_964585695.1). Taxonomy (GTDB): domain Bacteria; phylum Bacillota; class Clostridia; order Lachnospirales; family Lachnospiraceae; genus Oribacterium. The sequence continues at coordinate 2,639 of CAZPEW010000064.1, read as the reverse complement.
GGAGCAGCAGCCGGAGTATATCTGATGGAGGGACTGGAGAGGTATTTCCATGAAAGTACTTAATTTCGGATCTTTAAACATCGATAATGTTTACAAGGTGGATCATTTTGTACGGGGCGGAGAGACGCTTTCATCGGAATCTCTCAAGCTTTTCTGCGGCGGCAAGGGACTGAACCAGTCAGTGACGCTGGGACGTGCGGGGATTGAAACCTATCATGCAGGCAGCATCGGAGAGGACGGCACATTTCTTCTGGATATCCTGCATTCGGCGCATGTAGATACCGGCTGTGTCAGAATCCTGCGGGAGGTCAGAACCGGCAATGCCATCATACAGAATAACCGGGAGGGAGAGAACTGCATCCTTTTGTACGGCGGCGCAAACCAGGCGATCACCAGAGAGCAGGTGGACGAAACGCTCGGACATTTTGCGGCAGGGGATTATCTGATCCTCCAGAATGAGATCAATGAGCTGTCTTATATTGTAGAGTCTGCGCATCAGAAGGGTATGATCATTGTGCTGAATCCTTCCCCGATGGATGAGAAGGTGCTTAATCTGAAGCTTTCCTGCATAGACTGGTTTATGCTGAATGAAATAGAGGCGGGACAGCTTACCGGACTGGATACGACCGATGCGGAGCGGCTGATTCCGGCAATGCTTGCCAGATTCCCGGATGCGCATATTGTGCTTACGCTTGGCGGCAAGGGGTCCTGCTATGCGGACCGGCGGCAGGTGGTGCGGCAGGGTATTTATAAGGTCAGAACCGTGGACACCACGGCGGCCGGCGATACTTTTGCGGGCTATTTCATGGCGGGTATCATCCGGGGAGAGACTGTTAAGGCATCTCTTGACATGGCGGCAAGGGCGGCAGCGATTACGGTCTCCCGGCCGGGGGCGGCACCGTCGATTCCGACGATGCAGGAAGTGACGGATTTCCGGCCGCAGGCTTAGAAGCGGATTCTGTTTCTGACTGTGCCTGCGGATGGTTTCCGTGCGGTCTCCATATGCTTTCCGGATGGTCTTTGAATGATCACCGGATAGTAAGCGGATAGTCCCGGATGGTAACCTGATGCAAAAGTCTGCTCGACATCTGCAGCCGGTCCATATATAATTGGAAACCATGGAAGCAGAAATCAGACGCAGTAAAAGAAAATCAGTATCCATCACAATAACCGGCAAGGCGGAGGTCATTGTCCGTGCACCGCTTTATATGACGGAAAGCGAGATCCGTGAGGTCCTCCGCAGGAGGGCGGACTGGATTGCAAAGCATGTCCGCAGGATGCAGGAACAGATTGAAAAACGGCGGCAGCTGCCGCCGATTCCGCCGGAGGAGATCAGCCGGCTTGCGGATGAGGCGGTCAGGCGCATCCCGGAACGGGTGCGCTTTTTTGCGCCGCTTGTCGGGGTTACGTACGGACGGATTACCATCCGGAATCAGAAAACGCGCTGGGGCAGCTGCAGCAGCAAGGGAAATCTGAACTTCAACTGTCTCCTTATGATGACACCGCCGGAAATACAGGACTATGTAGTGGTGCATGAGCTCTGTCACCGGAAAGAGATGAATCATTCGCCGCGCTTCTGGCAGGAGGTGGCGAGGGTGCTCCCGGATTACCGGGAGAGGCAGGCCTGGCTGAATGCAAACGGAGCGGCGCTGATTGCGCGTTCAAGCTGAGATATGTCCGCAGAATATGTCTGCCGGTATTTGACAGACTAAGGAAAAATCATTTTCAATCAATAAAAATTAAATATGTGCATAAAAACAAAAGAATTTATGTTGAAAATTGCTCAAAAAGATTCATGAAAGCGTTTAAATTAGTGATTTATCACTGATTGACATGTTATTGTCTGAATGATAGGATAAGCGCATGACATAGGGGTCAAGGCAGATCACCCGATCAGCCTTGACCCGGTTTTTTTTAGAACAACCTATGTCCGCGGTATATTTATGAACCGGTCATAACTGCCGCTTACCGATATTCCCGCGGAGGATCACTGCACGGATCACTTCTGCAGCGGATATCACAGCATATTAAAAAAGGATGGTATTTTACCGTACTGAATAGGAGGCTATAATTATGACAACACTTCAGGTATGTTTTCCGACAAAAGAGTCTGTCAGTGAGTTTGTAAAAACGGCATCAAAGCTGCCGTTTGAAATGGATCTCATGAATGGAAGCTGCGTTGTTGATGCAAAGTCCATAATGGGTGTTCTTTATCTTGGAATCGGCAGAATCCTGCATCTTGAAACGCCGCTTGAGCACGCTGCAGAGGCAAAGCTTGCACTCGCGGACTATATTGTCTGAGTTTTGGACAGAAAAGCTGCAGGCGACCGGCCGGTCGCCTGCAGCTTTTTTTTGTTATTTTTTCCGCGGAAGATGCCGGCGGGAGAGAACCCGCGGCGGTATTGTATGTATTACAGACCGTTTTTCCGGCGGTCCGGATCTTTCTTTTTGGTGCGTTTGGAGAGCAGCAGATCTCTGCGGGCTTTCTGCTCCCGGGTGAGATCCTTTGTGTGCTTCAGCATCCGGGCCCGGCGTCTCTTGCGGATGAACTCGCCGCGGCGCTCGATGAGATAGTAGATCAGGAAGACAAGGCCTGTTACGGCAGCAATGGCGAGCAGTATGAGGAGCACGCGCATGAC
>CAZPEW010000063.1:0-11082 GCA_964585695.1 uncultured Lachnospiraceae bacterium | reverse complement strand
ATTAATAATAAAGTAATATCGTATGATACTACTATTGCAGATGATAATTCTAATACTTTAATAGAAATTATTCCTAATAATGATTCTGATGAAACTGATTTAGGTCTAACTCAAGAATCTACAAGAATACAAGTTAATATGATTCTAAATCTACTTACAGATAGAGAACATGATATACTTAAATTATATTTTGGAATAAATTGTCAACCTATAACTTTATATGAGATTTCTGATAAATTTGGATTAACTCATGAAAGAACTAGACAACTAAAAAATGGAGCTATTGAAAAATTAAAAACTATTTATTTAAATAAAGTAAATAAAATAACAAATGAGTAATAAAAAATACTATAAAACAGATAATGCAGATGGATCAAAAATGCAATTAATAGCATTTGGAAATGCTCTTATCGAAGTAATCTCTAAAAAAGAAAAATCTATTACATTAAATAACATTTCTTGGAGTACTGTAGAAACTTTTCTTGATAAAGAAAATATTAAATATGATCCTACTTCTGTTTTTGATCCAGACGAATATCTAAATTATATTGTTATATTAGAAGAATATAATGTTAATATAATAGGAAATCATGCTTCTGGAAAAGTTTTAATTGAATGTTATGCATAAAATAATACTTACACAAGGAATACAGGGTTCTGGTAAATCTACTTGGGCTAAGCAATGGGTTGAAGAAGATCCTATTAATAGAGTTCGTTGGAATAATGATGATTGTAGAAAGATGTGTGGCCCATATTGGATTTTAGAAAGAGAAGACTTTATAGCCCATATTAGAAAGAATTTTATTCATCAAGCTATGCAAAGTAAAAAAGATATAGTAATTGATGACATGAATTTAAATCCAAAAACTATAGAACATTATAAAATGGTAGTAATACATTATAATGATTCTAAAAAGCCAGAAGATCAGTATGTATTAGAATTTAAAAACTTTTTTAATACATCAGTAGAAGAGTGTGTTAGAAGAGATTCTTTAAGACCTAATCCTATTGGAGAAAAAGTTATTAGGGAAACTTTTAATAAATATAAATATTATATAAGAGATTTAAATAATACTAAAATTCTTCATAATAGAACTGAAATAGATAAATCTCTTCCTAACTGTATTCTTGTTGATTTAGATAATACTTTAGCGTATTCTTTTAATCGTCCTTGGTATGGCTCGGAAGCTGCTTCAAAAATGATTTTGGATAAAGTAAACGAACAGTTAAAACTTATTCTTAATTCTTTTAATGAAGATGTGCAAGTTATCATAATGACAGGCAGAGCTACTGAAATTGAGGCTAAATCTTCATTAACATGGCTTGTTCAAAATGAAATACATTACAATGCTGCTCACTTTAGAAATAGTAACGATTATCGTTCTGGAGAAATAATTAAACTTGAAAATTACAATAAATATATAAAAGGAAATTTTAATGTTCTAGCAGCTATAGAAGATGATCCTAAGTGTGTGAAAATGTATCAAGAACAAGGTATATTTGTATTACAACCAAAATGAAACGAACTGACGAAGAAATACTAGACGAAGCATATTCTACTGATTATATAGATTCTTTACATAGACTTAAGAAAGAAGCTAAATCTAAAGAAACTAAAAGAATTATTCAAGGAATAATAGATGATTTAAAATATGATAATTAATTTTTATGCTCTTAATTTATTAAAAAGCATTGATTTATTTAGTAACATCTCAGCAACAATTATTTAATTCAGATATATACACATTGCTTTCTATAGAGGAATCTTTAAAAATAATATCTTCTTGGAATGTAATACAATTTGATACTGAAACTAAAGGAAGAGATGCTCATATAGGTAAGTTGCTTACTATGCAATTTGGTAATAAAGATAAATCTATTCAAATAGTAGTTGATTGTAGTACAGTAAATCCAGTTTTATATAAAAACGTACTTGAAGAAAAACTTGTCATAGGTCAAAATTTAAAATTTGATTTACAATGGTTATATAACTATAATATAGTACCATTAAATGTATACGATACTATGATTTGTGAACAAGTTTTGTATTTAGGATATCCTCCAATTGGAAAGCCTGGAGGAATAAGTTATGCTCTTAATCATATCGCTGAAAGACGTCTTGGCGTAAATATTGACAAAACTGTTAGAGGACAGATTATATGGAGAGGTCTTGATGATGAAGTTATAAAATATGCTGCAAATGATGTTGTTTATCTATGTGATATAGCTAAAAAACAAATAGAAGATGCTAAACAAAATAACATGACTAAAGCATTAAAGCTCGAAAATGATTTTGTTCCTGCAATAGCTTATTTAGAATGGTGTGGCATTAAACTTGATGTTAAGAAGTGGAAAGCTAAGATGCAAAATGATGAAAAAGTACGTAATGAAAAGTTACAAGCTTTAAATGATTTTATAGTAGACTTTTATAAAAAACATAATGGGCAAGATAATACTATTACTATTACACATAGAGTAGACGGATTACAGGATAATATAAACTTTGATAGTTTTGATAGTAGGCCTTGTTCTGCAGTTTATACTAATTCTGAAGGAATAAAGGTTCAAGACTATATTATTCCATTTTATTCCATTTCACGTAGTGGAAAACAACTTCCTTTTATAAAAATAGACTTACAAGGAGATTTATTTTCGGGGTTTAATACGGGTCCACAATGTATTTTAAATTGGTCAAGTTCGGACCAAACTATATATTGGTTTAAAATACTTGGATTTGATACTAAAACTGAAGACAAAAAGACAGGAGAAGAAAAGGATAGTGTTCTTGAGAAAGTATTAGCTAAACAAAAAGGAATTAATGATGATTTCTTAAAAGTATATTTTGACTATACTGCTGCAGAAAAGGTATGTACTACTTATGGGCAAAATTACATAAATGCAATTAATCCCATTACTGGAAGAATACATACTCAATTTAAGCAATTAGGTGCTGCATCTGGAAGGATGTCTTGCGGTAGTAATCAGCAAAATGAGGATTTAAAACAGCTTAAACACGCAGAATTAGCAGCTTTACCGCCAAAGCAAAGAAAATGTGGGTACCCACAATGTCAAAATCTTCCTGCAGATGAAGTCACTCGTTCTTGTTTTGTGTCAGAAGAAGGAAATCTATTCACTAGTGCAGATTATTCAGCTCTAGAAGCACGATTAGGTGCCGACATTTATAATGAGTCTGAAATGATTAATGACTTTCTTTATGGTTGTGGAGATACACATAGTTTAGTAGCTAAAATATGTTTTCCTAAAGAACTTGAAGGGATTGAAATTAAAGATATTAAAGAAAAAAGGCCAGATCTGAGAAAAAAGGCTAAAGGCCCTGAATTTGCATGTCAATTTGGTGGTGGAGCTAAAGCTATTGCTAATTCTTTAGGAATTCCTACTGAAGAAGCTAAAGAAATAGAAAATGCTTATAAATCTGGTTTTAAAGGAATTACTAAATTCAAGGAAAAAGGATTTGAACTAGCAAAAGAAAGAGGTTATGTATTAATATGTGAAAAAACTGGACATAGAATCTATCTTCAAGGATGGAGAGAGTGGAAAAGGATGCAAGAAGATGAATCTTTTTGGGAAGAATATGATGCTGCACATGATACATTGCCATGGAATCAATTTAAAGAAACAGAAGTTTATAAAATTGCATCAGAAGCTAGAAGAGAATCATCAAAATGGTCTAGATTAGCCTTAAATGCTCCAACACAAGGTAGTGGTATAATAATTTTGAAAGAAGCTATATCTAATTTCTTTAAATATCTTGTAGAAAATAAATTGTTTGGGATTGTATTACTTTGTGACCTCATTCACGATGAATGTTGCATTGAATATCCAAACACTATGCCAGAAATGGCTAAAATATTAGTAAAATTTATGGAAGAAGCTTCTGCAAAATATTGCACTAAGCTTCCTATCCCTGCAGAAGATTCTACGAATCTTTTTTGGGTGCATTAACATTATTAAATATGGAAAATAAAAAGGATAAATTCAATGTAATAATTAAACCTAATGGTAATTCTAAATTTACTATTAGTTTACCAGTATTTTTAACAATTATCTTTGTAATTTTACAAATTGCTGGAGTAATTAGTTGGCCTTGGTATTTTATTATAGCTCCTATATGGATTTCTTTAGGGATAGTCTTAATAATGGCTCTTATAGTTTTGGTTATAGTAATAATAACAATTTTAGCAAATGTTAGATAGTAAGTACAATCGTTTTTTATGGTATTATCTTACTGGCTTAGATAGTATTACTAATTCTGAAGGAAGATTAGTATGCGAAGTGCCTTTTGGAAATTATAAAGTAAGTGAAGTTCCAGATGATAATTTTAATTCAGAATTAACTAGATTTATTGAAAATAATAATTTAGAAATTATTGCAGTAAAACTAGATTATTTTAGAGGTTCTACTGCATTTTATGAGCATGTTTTTAAATTTGATGGAGCTTATTATAAAGTAATAATTGGAAAAACTCATGGATACTATGATTATGTTTGTAGTTGGATTAATTTAGACTTAGAAAATTTTCAAGTTTTTCCAAAAAAGAAAACTATAACAGAGTATGAATACTAAAATAATATTCTTAGGATAATTAATCAATAAAATACTTACAAATGATAAATAATTTTGATTTAATACACTCTTTATTAAATTTTGATAATTCTGATTTATTTTATCATCTTCAAATTTTAAGAAGAGGTAAAGACCATCCTGATTTACCATCTGCTAATCGAGTTATTAAAACTTATTATATTGATAATAATGAGAAACTTGATAAAATAAAGCAAGAAATAATTGATTTATGTGAATTTTTTGGAGCTAGAGCTTATATTAATCTAGCTCCAAAATCTTATCGTAAATGTACAATGCAATGTATTGCTGATATGGCAGTAAGAGCAAAAGATGACGATTTTAAAAAGATTTATAAAACTTGGAATACCGTAGTCGGGTATATTAAATCACACGAACCACATTGGGTTGTAGACATAGATACTAATTTTAATGAAGAAATTGATAACTTTATAAATTATCAATGTCAACCTATTAAATATGATAAGTATGGAGAATTACAATCTAAAATATATACTCATATTCCAACTAAAAATGGATATCACATAATTACTTCACCATTTAATTTGGAACAATTCAAAAAGCAATATCCAAATATAGATGTTCATAAAAACAATCCTACAATATTGTATATACCTAAAAGTTTAGATTAATGGAAATAAAAGAATTAACAAATGGAAACTATTGGCTAGTACAAGTAAGCTATCCAACAGCAGGACAAGCTACTCTTTATTATGTAGTAAAAAGTAAAGAAGATCCATCTGATGATCCTATATTTATAGAAAATATTTTACATGAGTGGATTTCAGAATGTGTAGAAGATTATTCATATTTAGACTGTCCGCAATCTGAGAATTTTGAAACAGAAGAAGAGTATGAGGAGGAATATGATTATTGGTCAGAAAATATTAGAGGAGATGTAGAAGTAGATATAGATAAAATAACTCCAAAAATAATTGATGATTTTGGGGAAAACTTTTATGCCTTTAAAGACGTTGATTATGAAATTGATTAAATCTAAAGTTACTAATCTTACACCTACTTCGTATAATTATAATGATATAATTAAGCACATTGAACTGTGTGGAAGGACGTGCTATAAGTCAGAAGACAAAAGAACGGATTTTAGTGCAGAAAAGTTTGTAAATATGCTTAAATCTAATCATCATATGAGTGTTTTAGAGCATGGTACTGTGTATTTAGATATGCCTATGAACGATAATTTTAGTGTTATACATAATCCATATTCAGTTGTAAATTTTTATCTGGATGAAGACGGTTTTGAAAGAATAGCTATGACTACTAATTATAGAGTTATTCTTGAAAATAATTTAGACGAAGAATTTAAATTATATAGTATTAGTATTCCAACTGAACATCATGAACAACGTTATACTTTCAGAATTACCTGTTCGAGAGCTATTGCAAACGAGGTTGTAAGGCATCGACAGATGTCGTACAGCCAAGAAAGCACAAGATATTGCAATTATTCTAAGGATAAATTTGGTGGAGAATTAACTTTTATTAAACCCGAGTGGTTAGGAGAGGAAGCATTTAATATTATTAATACTAAACCTGTAAATGTAAATAAATTAAATGATGTTGAATACACTTACTTTAATACTTTATGGGAAAGTGAGAATAGCTATATGCCTTTAACTAAAAATATTAAACCTGAAAACGCTAGAGGAGTATTACCACTCGATCTTAAAACTGATTTAATAGTTACAGGAACTAAAAGTCAATGGGATGCTTTCTTCAAACTTAGATGTGCTAAATCCGCACATCCCGATATTCAAGTAATTGCCAATCAAATAAAGAATATGATATATGAGAAAAATTAATTCAATATTTTTAATGACACTTTAATAAATGGAATTTAAATTAAAATATACTGAAGAGGAAGGAAAACATATTTTCTTTACTTCAGATTCTCACTATGGTCATTCAAACATTATATGGATGTGCAAACGACCATATACTAATGTTGAAGAAATGAATCGAAAACTTATAGAGAATTGGAATAATGTTGTTAAGCCTGATGATTTAGTATTTCACTTAGGAGATTTTGCTTTTGGAGGCCAACCTTTATGGAGATCTATAAGAGAACAATTAAATGGTAATATAATTCTTATTAAGGGTAATCACGACGATCGTAACCTTAAAAATGGATGTAAAGTATTGTTTGATGGAGTGTACGATCAAGTAAAATTCTATATAGAAAATCGTTGTATCTATCTTAACCATTATCCGTTTCTTTGTTATGGTGGAAGTTATAGAAGTGAAGAAGATGCAGTTTTCCAACTTTTTGGCCATGTGCATTCGGGTCCAAATTCAACTGGATTAGATAATGATAGACTTAAAATGCTATTTCCATATCAATATGATGTAGGAGTTGATAACAATAATTATACTCCAGTATCTTGGGAACAAATAAAAGAAATTATCCATGAACAAACAACCGAATCTAAATGATTTAAAAGAGATAATTGATAATCCAGAATTTAAAGCTACTTACCAAAAGATGCATACCCCTTGGCATAGAAGATATAGAAAAATAAGACCTAATGAAATATGTCCATTCTGTAACTCTGGTAAGAAATTTAAAAATTGTGATTGTCAAAAAGCATTAGGTTATAAGAATACTCCAACATATTCAGTAAATTATGAGAACAATTAAAGTTGATCAAGAAGAGTACTTTCGATTAGAAGGATGTACTATTATGAAAGCTAAGGGAGATAATCTTTATAAGATTGTTCCTATTAGAAAGGAAGAAAATATTGAAAAGAATTATACTAACATTTTAAAAGATTTATTTAATTTATGAAAAGTTTAGAAGTAAATCAAAATGGATTTGTAAATATTCCTGAAGGTTACCATTTACATATTACTAATATGGAACATACTATGTTAGTTAGGGATAATCCACTATTTAAAGAAGGAGATGTTGTTGAATGCTTTAGTAATGCTTATTATATGGCTGTTGTTGATCATATTGATACTGAGGGATGTGTATGTTATAAAATTTTATTAGATTTAGATAGTAAGCAAATCTATTTAAATAGTAAACATTCAATAGTGCAAGATAACTGGACATTTGTACATAAAGGTACTTATCAATATAAAATGATGGATATACTATATGAAAATTGTTGGCATAAGTGATTTACATGGTCAGCTATCTGGTTATACGATTCCAGAAGCTGACATTTTATGTATATGTGGAGATATATCTCCACTAAAATTTCAATTTAATATCCCATCTATGGATGGTTGGTTTAAAAAAAGATTTATCCCTTGGTGTCAAGAACAACCTGTTGAGCAAGTATATTTAATTGCTGGAAACCATGATCGTTTTATGGAGTCCAGAACATATACTATACATAAACATCTTTTAGGTACTAAAATTAATTATCTAGAAGACAGTTTATGTGAGTATGTTGATGGTAATGGCAAGATATGGAAAATATGGGGAACTCCTTGGTGTCATATATTTGGAAATTGGTCATTCATGAGAAGTCCAGAATTTGAAACTGAAAAGTTTTCTTTAATTCCGGAAGATGTTGATATACTTCTTACACACGATGCTGCTTATGGAAGAAATGATCAATGTTTTTATTCCTATGCTCCAAATAAACATATAGGAAATATAGAATTAGCTAACAGACTTAATGAAATAAGCCCTAAGATTCACCTAAGTGGGCATCTCCATACTTCTCAACATGATATAGTTGAATACAATAGCACTAGGACAGCTTGTGTATCATTACTTGATGAAAATTATAATTTAAATTATAAACCATTGTTTATAGATGCCTAAAATAGGATTAACAAAATTAATTGATAAAACTAGTTTAAATGATTACTTGATGGTAATAGAATAATTGGATGTGGAAGTAAGTTCACATTTAAAAATATGAAATATATTATTAAATGTAATACACGTACAAATCATAGAGTTAAAACTAAAATGATATTTTTTAATGACTAAAGAATATTTTACCAACATATATAAAGAATGGATTATTTCTGAAAATCCAACACTACTTAATTTAGTATTTATGTTGTATGGGCAACCAATGATGTCTGTACTATATAAAAAGATTAAGTTCAATCCAAATAGCTCTTTGTATAGACTTGAAAAGGATGAAGATAATAAAGAAGAATTTTATACTATAAATAAAATAGATACAGCAAAATGTTGGAATAAATTAAAACAACTTCCTGGATCATTTTATTATACTGATATTGAAGGTACTAATTTAATTTTCTTTGATGATTTCTTTTTAGATTGGGATTATGGAATTTCTTTATATTGCAAAGATTATAATAAAATTCCAGATGTATTTTTAAACTCATTAGAGTTCTTTGAAGAAGTTCCTACTATTAAAGTATGCTCTGGAATAACTAACGCCGGTATGCAATTAATGGAATCAGAAATTAAGAAAGTCATTTTTGAAGATATTAAAGAAAACTACAATAATGATCTTCCTAATGATAAAATTATTGATTTTCTTAGAAAAAAAGATGAATCCGGATTAGTAATTCTAAATGGAACTCCTGGCACAGGTAAAACAACCTATATAAGATCATTAATTTATACTTTAAAAGACATCGACTTTGTATTTATTGATATTAATGACTTTTATAAAATATGTGATAATAAACAGTATTTAGGAAATCTTAAAGATTCTATTTTAATTATAGAGGATTGTGAAGCTCTTATTAAAGACCGTAATACTTCTCAATTTAGTCAAAATATTTCTGATTTACTTCAAATAACTGACGGTCTTCTTGGTGATGGATTAAATATTAAAATTATTTGTACATTTAATACTAATGTAACTAATATTGATAAAGCTCTTCTTCGTAAGGGTAGAATTAAATTGCGCTATGAATTTAAAGAACTTACTGAGGATAAAGCTAAATCACTTTATTCTAAATTGAATATTCCTTACAACCAAAAAGAAAGAGTACTTTGTGACATATTTAATAAACAAAACACTGGAGCTGAGAAACCTCAAATTAATAAAATAGGATTCTAATAAAATTGGAAATATTATACTATTTTGGAAACCCAAAAGTAAGTTATGAATATAATTGGAATTAGTGGTAAAAAAGGAAGCGGTAAAGATACATTTGCCAAATTATTACAAAAGCAATTAGAATTATCTACTTGTAAATCAGTAAGAATTGATTCATTTGCTGCCAATCTTAAATATTGTTGTGCATTAATTTCTGGACAGCCTGATTATTTAGTATTTTATAATCAAGATATGAAAGATAGGAAAGCAGGTTTTCTTAATTTTACTAATAGAGAATTAATGCAAAAATTTGGAGATTTAACTCGAAGTCTTGATAAAGATATTTGGGTTAAATCTCTTTTTAATAAATATCTAGATAATCCTCCAGAGTATTTAATTATATCTGATGTAAGATTTAAAAACGAAGCAGAGCATATAAAGAAACTTGATGGAGTATTAATTAGAATAGAATCTGATAGAGTTAAAGAAGACAATCATATATCTGAAATAGAATTGGATAATTATTCTAAATTTGATTTAGAAATTAGTAATAATAAATCACTAACTTTAGAAGAGTTAAAGAGTAAAGCTAATGATGCAGCTTATTTTATAAAAGAATATAAAGAATGAATTACTGTTTATTTACAATTAAATCAGGAGCTGGAGGAGTAGAAGCTAAAGATTTTACTAATATGCTATTTAAAATGTATTGTAAATTCTTTAATAAAAATAATATAAAGTATGAAATTATAGATATAGATTCAGAAGATATAGGATTAGATTCTGTAAGTTTGAAAGTAAATAAAGACTATAAAGTATTTACTTCTGAAATAGGAATACATAGGCTAGTTAGAAGTAGTCCCTTTAATTCTAAAGGAAAACGAATGACTAGTTTTGCTAGTGTCTTTGCTTGTCCTATTATTAATGATTCTATATCTATAAATATAAATAATAATAAACTAAAATTAGATACTTTTAGATCTGGAGGTCCTGGCGGACAAAATGTAAATAAAGTAGAAACAGGAGTTAGATATACTTATATTGATTCTGATGGTGAGAAAATAGTAGTTAAATGTACTGAAACTAGAAACCAAAATCAAAATAAAAATCTAGCTCTAACTTATTTAAAATCTATTTTATATAATAAGCAATTACAGTCTAAAAATAAAGAACGTGACTTATTAGAAAAAAGTAAATCTGATATAAGCTTCGGAAATCAAATTAGAAGTTATGTATTGGATGATAATTACATTAAAGATTTAATTACTAATTATAAAGAAAAGCCTGCAACTAAAGTATTAAACGGACATTTAAATAACTTTATAAAATTATGATAAATTTAGTAATTGTTGATGTTCAGAATGATTTTATGGATGATGGTGTTCTGCCTGTAAAGGGTGCTTATAAAGCAAGAGATATAATAGAATCATATATAGAAGACTACTATGATGAAATTGGAATAGTAATATGCTCCCA